>NZ_JACLQK010000003.1:0-177812 GCF_016648645.1 Streptococcus sp. 22.1
TATGGGACTTTTTGTGTACACTTAAAAAGCTCTATAATCTCTACAGTGGTTTTACCCACTACAGAAATTATAGAGCCTAAAAAAGAAAGCCCATGAGGCTTTTTTTAGTACGAAAAAAACGTTGACCAAACAGTCAACGTTTTTGTGCTTTATAATACTCGATTAGGACATAAATGCCTATCTGACCAATGACGCTGATGGTAATTGCCCAGAAGAAGGCCCAGAAGGTAGCCACCTGTGCTACCAAGAAAAGGAAGGCAACTAGGACTGTTGAAACACAGAAGCTTGAGATACGTCCAAAGAAAATCATATCTTGTAGCTTAATACTATTACTATTTAAAGTTTGATAATCTTGGTAATTCGTCGTTTGAAGACGCTCAGTCTCGAAATCTTCGATGTGATCAAATTGACGGTGTAAGTTGTCAGCCATGTCTGCCTCCTTTCTATATAAAATATCTAAATCACTTTTTCGTGTAGGTTAAAATACTTAGTCAGTATTTCACTATTTAGAATCTCATTAATAATACCATAAAAAATTTATATTGCAAAGTTTTTTTTGTTTTTTGTGAATATTATAGTATTTAAAAACTAAATTAAAATATTGAGATACATAGTTTTGAACCTAAAAATTCTAAAAAAATCAAATCATTTGTGCTATAATGTGAGTTATGGAAAAAATTGTAATTACAGCGACTGCTGAGAGCTACGAGCAAGCACGTGAGCTCCTAGAACTTGGCGTAGATCGTATTTATATCGGCGAAAAAGCCTTTGGCCTTCGTTTGCCTAAGCCTTTTTCATTCGCAGAAATGCGAAAGATTGCAGAGCTGGTACATGAGTCAGGCAAGGAATTGACTGTTGCCGTTAATGCCCTCATGCACCAAGGTATGATGGATGCTCTTCCAGACTATCTTGATTTTCTTGAAGAAATCAAGGCAGATTATATCACGGTTGGTGATGCAGGAGTTTTCTACATCTGTAACCGTGACAAACGTCCCTTCAAAATGATTTATGATGCTTCAACTATGGTAACCTCTAGCCGTCAGATTAATTTCTGGGGCAAACAGGCAGGAGCATCTGAAGCGGTTTTGGCTCGTGAGATTCCATCTGCGGAACTATTCATCATGGCTGAAAATCTTCAGATTCCAGCTGAGGTTTTGGTTTATGGTGCAAGTATCATTCACCACTCAAAACGTCCACTTCTTCAAAACTATTACAACTTTATCAAAACGGATGAAGCTGTTACCAAAGAACGTGACCTCTTCCTTTCTGAGCCAGGAGATCCAGATTCTCACTACTCAGTTTATGAAGATATGCACGGGACACATATCTTTGCCAACAATGACTTGGATATGATGACTAAACTTTCAGAACTCGTTGAACATGGTTTTGACCACTGGAAGTTGGACGGCGTTTATTGCCCAGGTGAAAACTTTGTAAAAATCACTGAGTATTTTGTGAAGGCTCGTGACCTCATCGAGGCTGGCGAATTTTCACAAGACCAAGCCTTCCTCTTTGATGAGGCTATTCATAAATTACACCCAGGCAACCGTGGTTTGGACACAGGTTTCTACGACTATGAACCTGACCGTGTAAAATAAAAATACTTCCTCCTTCGTTTGAGAGTTTTCCATTTTCAGGGAACGAAGGAGTTGTTCAAAACTTAAAATCGACAATCTTGCAAATTGGAGAAATTATGACTACAACTAAAAAACGCCCAGAGGTACTTGTACCTGCTGGAACTTTGGAAAAATTGAAAGTCGCTGTAAATTACGGCGCAGATGCTGTTTTCGTTGGTGGACAAGCCTATGGTTTGCGTAGCCGTGCCGGAAACTTTACCATGGATGAGCTTCGAGAAGGTATCGAATATGCTCACGCTCGTGGTGTTGATGTGCACGTTGCTTCAAACATGGTTACCCATGAAGGAAATGAAAAAGGTGCTGGTGAGTGGTTCCGTGAATTGCGTGACATGGGACTCGATGCTGTTATCGTATCTGACCCAGCCTTGATTGAAATCTGTTCAACCTACGCACCAGGACTTAACATCCACTTGTCTACACAAGCATCTGCGACAAACGTTGAAACCTTCCATTTTTGGAAAGAGTATGGTTTGACCCGTGTCGTTTTGGCACGTGAGGTTACCATGGAAGAGTTGGCTGAAATCCGTAAGCGTACGGATCTTGAAATTGAGGCCTTTGTCCATGGCGCTATGTGTATCTCATACTCAGGTCGCTGTACCCTTTCTAACCACATGTCAGACCGTGATGCCAACCGTGGTGGTTGTTCACAGTCTTGTCGTTGGAAATATGACCTTTACGACATGCCATTCGGCCAAGAACGTAAGAGTATCAAAGGTGAAGTTCCTGAAGAATACTCTATGTCAGCCGTTGACATGTGTATGATTGAAAATATCCCTGACCTTATCGATAATGGCGTTGATAGCCTTAAAATCGAAGGTCGTATGAAATCTGTCCACTATGTCTCAACAGTTGCCAACTGTTACAAGGCTGCTTGTGACGCTTACATGGAAAGTGCAGAAGCCTTTTATGCCATCAAAGATGATTTGATTAACGAACTCTGGAAAGTTGCCCAGCGTGAATTGGCAACAGGTTTCTACTACAAGACACCAACAGAAAACGAACAACTCTTTGGAGCTCGTCGTAAGATTCCACAATACAAATTCGTTGGTGAAGTCGTAGACTTTGATCCAGCAACTATGACAGCTACTATCCGTCAACGTAACGTTATCCTCGAAGGTGACCACGTTGAATTCTACGGACCAGGCTTCCGTCATTTCGAGTGTGATATCAAAGACCTTCACGATGCCAATGGTAACAAGATTGACCGTGCACCAAACCCAATGGAACTTCTTACAATTACCGTGCCACAAGAAGTTAAACCTGGTGACATGATTCGTTCAACTAAAGAAGGTTTGATTAACCTCTACCAAAAAGACGGTTCAAGCAAAACTGTTCGTGCCTAATGACAAGTCAAATCAATGGGCTCCTGGTAGATGATCAGAGTAGGTGTCAACACTACCATTCTCCACTAGATATAGTTGCCCTAAAATGCTTCGAGTGCCAGAAGTATTATGCCTGTTATCAGTGTCATGATTGCTTAGAGAAACATAGCTTTCGAGCTTATCCTTGTCAATTGAAGCAGGACAAGATCCTTATCTGTGGCGTTTGTAGGCATGAGATGACAATTGAGGAGTATCAAGATGTAGAAGCTTGTCCCAATTGTCACAGTGCCTTCAACCCAGCTTGTTCAAAGCACTATGATATTTATTTTGAAAAATAAAAAGATTGAAGATTCTGTTCACATGAACAAAGTCTTCAATCTTTTTTAGTTAAAGTAACTATGATTTTTAAGAGCTTTTAAGACTGGCTTAGTCACCAAAGCGACGATGAGACCTTTTAAGAGGTCAGGAATAATAAAGGGTGTCAAGCCAACAGCTACAGCTGCAGACCATCCCATTTTTCCGAGAAAGTGCAGGCTGAGGATACCACCAACAAAGACAAGTGCATCTCCCAAAACAAAAGCCACAAAGATTTTCCAGATAGGAGTCTCAGCATGAGTTAGTTTTGAAGTGACAAAGGCGAAAAATGGATAGGCCAACAAATAGCCAGCTGAAGGTCCAAAGAAGGATTGGAGCCCACCGCCTCCACCTGCAAAAACTGGTAGACCAATGGCGCCTAGAATCAGGTAGAGGGTAGCAGCAAGTGTCGCCTCTCTTGGCTTAAGGATAGCAGCAACAAGTCCGACAGCAAAAGTTTGCAGAGTAATGGGAACTGCACCGATAGGAATAACAATTTGAGCTAGGGCAGCAATGATGGCAGCACCAAAAGCTGGAAGAATAAGTGACAGTGTACGATTTTGTGTCATTTTTAGTTAACCTTTCGTAAATAAATAGTTAACTTATTATAGCAAGTGGTTTCAAAAAAGTCAACCTAATAATAAAACGAGGTTAACTGATAAACTTAACCTCGTTGTGATATGATTTTTAGACGTTTGATTTCATCAAGTTCAATCATGCTGATGATCTTATCCTGCTCGATAAAGATGGCTTGTCGCTCTCTATCATAACGGTTGATGTAGCCCTTATAGGTCTTCTGATTGGATGTCAGCATGACCATTTGATTATGATCAATAGCATGATAGATATCGTTAATAAGTTGATTCTGCATTAGGTGGACAGGTTTGCTGTGACCTATTTCCACAAACTGATGAAGCTGATGCTTTACGGCTTCTAAAAAGTTTATCATGGTCATTTCCCTCGTTTCTTGATAAAATAATTATAGCATGAAAGGTGAATTTTTGTGGATAACTTCATTCTAAAACAGACAATTTTCACAGAAAAAAACGAATAAAGCTAGTGGAGGTAAGCAAATGGCAGAATTTTCATTTGAAATTGAAGAAAAACTCTTGGTCTTGTCTGAGAATGACAAGGGTTGGACTAAGGAACTCAATCGTGTGAGTTTCAATGGCGCACCAGCTAAGTATGACATCCGTACATGGAGTCCAGACCATACCAAGATGGGCAAGGGGATTACCCTCAGCAACGAAGAATTCCAAGTTCTCGTTGACGCCTTCAAAAACTAAAACAAGGTCAGCATGGCGCTGGCCTTATTTTTTTGTTTAAAACGTATCAAAGATAAGTTTGAGATTGAGAATGGTTAGGACAATAGCGATGGCATAACCAAGGAAGGTATTCCACTTGGCATTGACGTGTTTTCCCATGAGTGATTTCTTAGAAGTATAGTAAATCAAAGGGAAGATAGAAAATGGCAAGGCAAGTGAAAGGAAAACCTGTGAATAAACCAGCAGTTGATCCAGAGTCTTTTCTTGATCACCGTAGAGAATAGCTACAACGATAACAGGTAGCAAGGCGAAGAGACGTGTGAATAAACGAATTACCCACTGCGGTAACCTCATGTGGAGAAAGCCTTCCATGACAATTTGGCCAGTCAGAGTACCAGTAATGGTAGAGTTTTGACCACTAGCCAAGAGCGCCAAGGCAAAGAGTGTTGAAAGTGTCGAACTAGCTACCGCACCAGCAATCTTAGAGTCCTGAAGAGCATTGTACATCTGTGAGAAAGCTGAAATATCAGAAGCATGACCAAAGAAGAGAGCTGCTCCCAAAATCAAGAGGAGGGAGTTAACCACAAAGGCCAAAGTCAACTGGATGTTAGAATCCCAGGTCATGAAACGGACAGCCTTAGTCACGTCTTTGCCATCAGAATAGTCAACCTTACGAGTCTGTGACAAGGATGAGTGCAAGTAGAGGTTATGTGGCATAACGGTCGCACCCACAATCCCAAGCGCCAAGGTCAACTGGTTGGTATGTCCAGCAGCATGTGGCTCGAAGAGCGCTGGCGTAGGGAGATAACCCTCTAGGATTCCCGTAATACTAGGTTCAGACAAGGCTACCAGATAGACAAAGATAACCAAGATAGTCAAAATCAAGGTTGAAACAATAGCCTCGATTTTTTTGAATCCCAGCTTCATGATGAGCAGTAGCAGGAAGACATCAAGGACTGTCACCAGAATGGCAACCATAATTGGAATACCAAAGAGCAGGTTAAGAGCAATGGCAGAACCAAGCACCTCAGCCAAATCCGTTGCCATTAAGGCAAGCTCCAGAATCACCCAAAGTGTGTATCGCAACCATTTGGGCGAGTGATAGGCAGTCGCTTGAGCTAAGTCCATTTGGGTCACAATCCCTAATTTCCCAGCCATTTGTTGCAACTGCATAGCGATTAAAGATGAAATTAAGATGACAAAAAGCAGACTATACTTGTAGGTCGCCCCACCGACGACACTGGTAATCCAGTTCCCTGGATCCATGTAACCCACGGCCACAAGAGCCCCAGGTCCCAAGAAAGCCTTAAGATTTTGCCAAAAACGATTATTATTTGGTGTATCTATGGATTGGTTTACCTCAGAAAGGGAAACCTTCTTTGAATATGTCATAAACACCTCTTTCTAAGTCATATCTGCCTAAAAGTGTATTATTTCTAGACAGACCGACATCTTTATTATAGCACCATGAGGAAGATGTGCAAGGTTTTGACTTATCTTACATTGGTGTCATAGAGGACTTTTCAGAATTGCCTTTTTATACTAAACTATATGAGTAGATTATTTCATAAATGAGGGAGAAAAATAATTGAAAACATTTCAACTAACAGCTAAGAAAAAGATTACCCTGGCACTCCTAGTTGTCATTGCGCTTGCTTTGCTTATCTTTATCATTAACGTGCAGATGAATCAGCCTGATAACCTACCTGCAAATTACATGGAGCGCCTTAAAAATCCTGGAATGACCGGAGATTACATCGGCCTCTGGAAGTCTCGCTGGCATGAAGAAAACAAAGCATGGATTTATCCTGCGAAACAATACGCTATCTATGCAGTAGTACCCCTTGCTTGTTTGTCAGCTTGGGTCGCAGCTTCAAAAGCAAAATTTTGGAAATAAGAAAATGCTTCTCTCGATTGAGGGAAGCGTTTTTTATGTTATTCAGCAATATCGATTTCTACAATAAATTCAGCAATTTTCCTTACAATGTCTGTTACTAATGCATTTCCCATAAAGAACATTCGCATTTTATCAGAAACCTCAGTAACAGTACCGTCAGATAATCTTTTCAGAGCTGTCCAATTATCAGGGAAATCTTGTAAACGTTCTGCCTCGACAGGAGTAATAAGCCTATATCGTCCATTAACATGCAAGAAATGTGTAGAGCGATTAACTGTTCCTTCTGAAGTTAGCATAGTACGACCTGGGAGGTTTAAGTCGTCAGTTGGTGACATTCCTCCCTCAGAGTAAATATAGGTGTGTCCATCTGCAGAAGTACGTTCAATTCGTTTAGGTCCTCGCAAATATTGGAACTTTTCGAGTTTTGCTGGATCATTAATAAAGAACTTTTCAGGAACTTCCTCTTCATTTTGAAGAATCTCACCTAATGTAATTGGTTCACCATCATAGTTAGGTGCAGTATCAATAGAATAGTATCTGCCATGACGCATAACACCAGTATTCCAAACAGTTCCTGAGAAGTTATCAGAAACCTCAACAATATCCTCAGGGAGTTCATAGTACACATGACGTTTTTTGACTGGTGTATTCATAATAGGAAATTGGGTTGCAAACAGTCCTTCATGAAAAATATAATCGTCGTATCTATTTTCATCAAAAACTTGTTCTTGTTCTTCAAATCGTTGATCCATTTGGTGTGCGAATGGAATATCATTTCGATAGATAAAGAAAAACACACGACGACGTCTTTGACTGCGACCGTAATCAGCAGCGTTGATTACACGCCATTCAACAGAATATCCAAGATTATTAAACGCAGTCAACATAATAGCAAAGTCTCGACCACGTTGTTTTGAAGGAGCTTTTAGAAGTCTGTCAACATTTTCTAAAATAAGAAATCTCGGTCTAATAATCCTAGTCGCTCGAATGATTTCCCAGAAAAGGACACCCTTTTGTCCTTCAATACCTTGTTCGTTCTTTTTGCTACGAGCTACAGAGTAGTCTTGACATGGAAAACCACCAACAATCATATCCGCATTCATTTCAGCGAACTGTTCATCAGTAATATCAGCTATGCTAATATTAATATTTTCACTGTCTGGAAAATGATAATTGTATACCTCGAAAGCATCCTGAGACTTTCTAGAAGGCTCCCATTGGTTACTCCATAATGTTCTGAAATAATCAGGGTTGGCATTTTCGAGTCCTATACGAAATCCCCCAACACCCGCAAATAATTCTAAAACGTTCATAATACTCTCCAGAAGCTAAAAAATAAATATATTCTACTATTATACAATAATTTTTTGTTTAGATCAACAAATCAATTTGATATAATGAAAATAACGTTTTTTGAAAGGGCTTTAAAGATGAAAGAGCAGTTATTTGATTACGATGATTCAGATATTAATAGTGTTGTAGATTATTCTAAAGTACTATTAAATTACCGATTTGGACAAATAGTTGAGGAGTATCAAAGAAGTCCCTATAAAACTTATGATGATTTTCAAAATAAAATAGTATCTGATATAGAAGATAAAGAAATAAGTATGAAGTCCAAAGGACAATATGGAAACTATATCGAAAAATTCTTTTTTGGTTATTTACCTAATAGTAACTCATCTGCTGATTTTGAAAAAATCGGTGTAGAGTTGAAGGTTACACCTTTTAAAGTTAATAAGAATGGTTCAATCAGTGCTAAAGAACGTTTGGTACTTACAATCATTAATTTCATGGAAGAGAATTTGGATGATTTCTATTCCACTCATATGTGGAAAAAATGTCAAAAGATGCTATTGCTCTTTTATAATGGCTTGATTCCTGACCAAACAATGTCTGACTATGTTATTGAAAAAGTATTTCTTTATGAATGGTTCGATGAAGATATGGAAGTGATTTTGGAGGACTATAGACGTATTACCGAAAAAATCAAACAAGGTAAAGCTCATGAACTTTCTGAATCTGATGGTAACTATTTATCTACATGTACCAAAGGAGCTGGGAAAGGGAGAGATTTTCGAATGCAGCCTTTCAGTCATGAGCTAGCTAAGCAACGTGCATGGGAATTAAAGTCTAGCTATATGACATATCTGATTAACAATAAGATTTTTAATCAGAAGGAACAAGAAAGTGTGGTTGGTACAGCAAGAGGTCAGAAAAAAATATTTACAGAAATTATTTCTGATAAAATTTTAGCCTATCAGGGATTCACCGAGAAGCAATTATATGAAAAGTTTTTAGTTAACCCTAAAGCAAAAGGCAAGAATAGTACCTTAATTCGTAAAATTATAGGTTTGACAGGTGATATTGATAAGACACAGGAATTTCAAAAAGCTAATATGAATCTACGTGTTATTCGTATTGATAAAAATGGTTTACCAAAAGAAGACTCTCCATTTAAGACTTATAATTTTCAAGAGTTGGTACATAATGATAATTGGGAAGAATCTCAACCTTATCAGGAGATATGTAGTAAACGATTTTTATTTGTAATATTTAAAGAAAACTCACAAGGAGAGTTTGTCTTAGATGGAATAAAATTTTGGGGATTTCCTGATAGACTGGTTGACGAAGTCAAACGTGTTTGGCAAGAAACACGTAAAATACTAGCCGAAGGCATAGAATTAACTAAGAAAGGTAATAGAATTTCAACAAATTTCCCACAAAGTAGGATTAACAATATTGTTTTCACGAAGATTCACGCTTCAAATTCTTTATATGAACTTGAACCCGGAATCTTTGTTGGAAAAGGGAAAGAATCAGATACTGATATCTTACCTGATGGTAGAAGAATAACTAAACATTCATTTTGGTTTCCAAAGAGATTTTTAAAGGATGTTTTGAGTGGTGAATGGGAATAAGCAGTTATTTTAAAAATAGAAAGTAGGTAGAGTAGAATGGTTTTCTTCTTCTTTTTTGATAATGAAAAAAAATTAAAAGACAAACAAATTGAATTGCACTATTTGTCAAATACAATTTCATATGGTAAAGAGAAAAATGATGAAAATGAGTTTTTTGACTCCCACGGTGTACTTGAAAAACAAAATTCTAAAGATGAATCTGATAATAAATTTAAGGAGAGTGATTTTAAGAGATTGATTAGTGAAAAGATTCGTAAAACTATTTACGGAGAGAAATATTCAAATATTGTTTTTCTTGCTGGTGCTGGGGCGTCTGTAGTAGGAGGCAATCCAAATTATGGAAAAACAGTTAAAATGATTGCAGATGATATATTTGAAAAACTACATGACATAGATGATCTCTATACATTAGAAGAATTGGCTGAAATGTGCAGGTATAAAGATGGAAATATACTAGACTCTATAGAATCTGAATCATCTGGAAGTCCGGCATTGGATATTGGTTTTAACCTAGAGGACTTTCTTTCCGTATTATTCCATTTTCGTCCATATGTATCAGAAAATAATAAAACAAAATTTAATACTACTATTCAAAAAATTTTGAAGCTGATTAAGGAAAATACCAATTATTCTTATGACAGTAAAATATTGAAACATGGTGCATTATTAAAGTTTTTATCTGACCTATCAGGAAAGAATGGAAATAAATTTTCCATTATTACAACTAATTATGATGTTTTGATTGAGGAAGCTGCTGAGGAAAATAATTTCGTTATTTTTGATGGATTCAACTTTACACCTTTACCAAAGTTTGATAGTAATATGTTTGAATGGAACCTAGTGAAAGAAGTTCAGAATATTAATACCAGAGAAGTTGAATATAAAGAAAAGACATTTAATCTTGTTAAAATTCATGGTTCACTTACTTGGGAAAAGCGAGATAACGGTGATATTGTAAGAAAAAATAGACACAGTATTACGGATACAGATAAAATGGTAATGGTTTTTCCTAGTTCTGACAAGTTTGCTCAAAGCTATCAGGAACCGTATTTTGAACTATTCACAAAATTTCAAGAGCTTATAAAACGTCCTAATACATTGCTGATTTCTTCAGGATTCAGTTTTGCGGATGATCATATTTCTAAGATGATTACACAGGCATTGAAAAATAACTCTAGTCTGAAATTATTAGTGACGGACTTTAATATTGACCCCAATAGGCAGTGGGTTGAAGATGAGAAGAAATATACTGAGATTAAAGAGGGACAAAGTCAGTATAATAAAAATTGGGGTGAACTCGTTCACCTTATGGATGAAGGCTATCCTATTTCTTTTTTAAAGGCTACTATGAATAGTGATTTGGTTGATTACTTAAGTGGAAGGTATTTAAATGACAAAGATTGATAGTTTTTACAAAGTAGCTGATAAGAGTAATTATTACCTTGGTATGATTTCTCAGGTGAATCGTGCATATTCTACTATTCAAATAGAAAATCTATCGCTATTTTCATACAGAAAATTAAGAACAGATATTCTTGCTCCCAATACAATAAATTTCTATGTTTTGATTGATTCGAGTAATGGTTTATTTTTTGGTGAAATATTTCAATCTAAGGTTTCTAACTCTGATAGTCTTCATGAGATGTTTACGTATGGACAACAAGAAAAAATTTTTCCAGAAATAAGTATTGATATACTTGGTTATATACCATTAGGTGAACAATACTTTAAATTAAATGGTACAAATACCGTTGGTATAACTGATAAAGTGTATATCGCAAATGAAAATGCAGTTGAGCAATTTATTAAATCAATAGAGGTTAATCCTAATAAGGAGAGACAGTTATCTTCTTTTGCAAAACTTGCATTCAGCACTCAAGAGTACCCAATAAAATTGCAACCTAAAACTCTATTTAATAGACATTTGATGACTGTTGGGACTACAAATAGTGGTAAGTCAACATCAGCATTGAGTATTTTAGATAAGCTAGTTAATGATGGTATAAGGGCTCTAATAATAGACCCTACGGGAGAATATTCTGATTCATTTACGGATGAAGAAGCAAATAAATATATTTTGGGTCAGGATACCTTTGTTTCGGTTTCAGCATTATCAATGCAACAATGGTCTATATTATTTGAAACTAATGATGGTACGCAACCAGCAGTTTTAGCTTCTGCTATTAATTCATTAAGGTATCAAAAGAAGAACAAACTATCCAGTGTTTATGTAAAAATAGAACAAAAAGTAGATGAAGTGACTAAAAATATAAGTTCTCTATCTTCGAGTGATAAAGAATTTGATATTAAACTTTTATCTGAACAAGTTTCGAATGAAGCTATAAAAAGAGAAAGAAGGGGGAAGTCTTCATATTTTATTTATGATGATTTCAACTTTAACTCTAATCAGTATCTAGTACAAAAAATAGATTATAAATTATCAAATACAAGTTTTTTGAACTTTTTTAACTCAAATGGACAAGGATTACTAGATGTTATTGATAATTGGGTAACAAGTGACACGAGAAAATCACTATACATTGATGTTTCAAAAATTGGAACAACTGATGAAATAGGTGGAATGATTATTGATTTAATAACAAATCATTTAATTAATTATAATAAGGATAAAATTAATCCATTTATAATATTTGTAGATGAAGTTCATCGTTACACGAAAAGTAATACTAATGATGGAATTTCCTTTTATACGGGGTTAAATAGTATCGCCAGAGAAGGGAGAAAAAAAGGAATATTTCTTTTTTTAACCACTCAGAATCCAAATGATGTTGATAAAGTTTTACTGGGACAAATAGGGACACTATTGGTACACAGGTTAACAGCACCTAATGAATTAAAATCAATTCAAAATCATTTGTCAGAGAATCAAGTAAATCAACTTAGAAAACTTAATACTGGGGAAGCAGTTTTAACAAGTATTAATTTATTAAAAGACTTATATATTCAAGTTGAAAAATGCAATAGGTTGCATCATAATGAAACGCCTAGTTTGTTACACACGTAGTTTTGATTGTTGACAAAACATAGCTACAGTAATAAAATTACTTTGATGCTGGTCTCGGTTTTGACACTTGGAGTGTCTAGAAGGAGGAAATGATAATGTCAACTATCAATTGGACAGATATTTTTCTAGCCCTCATTGGACTAGCATCAAATGTTGTTACTTCACATAAAGAAATATCTTTAGCAAAACTTGCAAGTGAAGAAATTTCTAAAAAGTAATGGCAAAGTTAAAGCATATAGGGGTGAACTCTATATGCTTTTTTAAGGAGTAAAGTATATGGCAATTACCCCCTTTGAAAACAGTGATTATGAGATACTGATTTCAGATTTAATTTTTGATATTTATTATTCAGAATTAAGTATTAGCAGTAGGCTTGTGTTATTGCGTAAAATGACTGAGTTGATTACACGAAGATTTTTAAATTTGGGAATGGGAGAAAAAATGGAATTGGGTGATATCACTTCACCTGAGAAAAATCCTAAATATAAAACGACTGAAAGACTTAATAATGTTGATAAATTATTGCGAAAAGACTTTGAGAGTACAGTAAATAAATTGAGAGAGATAGGTAATAAGTATTCTCATACCCAAAATCATAAAATTTCTAATCTAGAAGAGTGGATTGAGGCTGAAAATTTGATTTGGGATTTATTTTCTTACTTATTTGTACAATATTTTTTGAAGTATAATTTGAGTTTGAAATCTGATAAAAATGTATTATCAATGTTTTCTCAACTTCCTACAGATATAAGATTTAGAACTTTACAAAAATTGTTCGAGATAAAAGGATATGACAATATTCAGCTAATAGACAAATATTTATTAGCGATGGTTAAAAGTAAAGGATGGGAAGAGGCTTACTTTTGGTTAATCAGTCACAGGAAAGAAATTCAATCAATGGGTTATCCTTCAGAAAACGAGATTATTGAATATACTGATGATTTTGATGAGGACGAGTTATCATTACCTTTAAGAAAATTTCAAAATGTATTTGGATTGCTTAGTTCAGTATTACGAAATCCCAAGGTGAAATCTGTATCAGGAGGAATTTATGACACATTTGAAGAAGCAGTAAAGTATTTTTATGAAGAAAATCTCGAGACATATTTATCGGCTACTCGAGAGCAAATTGAATTTAGAGAATTGTTATATTTTTGTTTTATAGGAAGAACACCAACAAACTAATATAAGAAAGAAGCATTTATATTGTTTTTCCGAAACAGACGACTTTTTCGAAAATATAAAATGACAGTAGAAAATCTGCTGTCATTTTTGCTTTCTGGGAACTAAAAAACTTCCCTTGGAAAAGACCAAGAGAAGCAGTAAGTTACTATACGATTCTAGAACCCTATAAATAAGACTTGTAAATTTTTTGGTAAGTTAGTTCGTTTCTTATTCAGAAAACACGTCAATTATTTCATCGTTGGGAACAACAAGACATCACGGATTGTTGTTGTGTCAGTAAGAAGCATGCAGAGACGGTCGATACCGATTCCGAGTCCACCTGTTGGCGGCATACCGTATTCGAGGGCTTCAACGTAGTCATAGTCGATACCTGTTGCTTCGTCATCACCGAGTTCTTTAGCAGCAGCTTGTGCTTCGAAACGTGACAATTGATCGATTGGGTCGTTCAATTCGGTGAAGGCATTTCCGTACTCTTTCGTCATGATGAAGAGTTCGAAACGGTCAGTGAAGCGTGGGTCTTCCGGGTTTTTCTTAGCCAATGGAGACACAGCAACTGGGTGACCGTAAACGAATGTTGGTTGAATCAATGTTTCTTCAACAAATTCTTCGAAGAAGGCGTTGATGATGTGACCAACTTCAGTGTAGTGTTTTTCAACTGGAACATTCTTTTCAGCAGCGATAGCTTTGGCTTCATCCAAAGTCATGTCTTGCCAGAAGTCAACGCCAGTGATTTCCTTGATAGCGTCAACCATGTGGATGCGTTTGAATGGTTCGTTGATCTTGATTTCAGTGCCTTGATAATTGATAGGTCCGTCACCTTTAACAGCTTTAGCAGCGTGTTGGATGATACCTTCAGTCAAGTTCATGATATCGTGGAAGTCAGCGTAAGCTTGGTAAACTTCGATAGATGTGAACTCAGGGTTGTGAGTGGCATCCATACCTTCGTTACGGAAGATACGTCCGATTTCGTAAACACGTTCCATACCACCAACAATGAGACGTTTGAGGTGGAGCTCAGTCGCGATACGAAGTACCATGTCGATGTTTTGTGCATTGTGGTGAGTGATGAAAGGCTTAGCAGCAGCACCACCAGCTTCATTGTGAAGAACAGGTGTTTCGACTTCAAGGAAACCTTGAGCATCGAGGTAGCGACGGATTTCAGAAATGATTTTTGAACGTGTGACAAAGCGGTCAAAGCTTTCACGGTTAGAAATCAAATCGAGGTAACGTTTACGGTAGATGGTTTCAACGTCTGAAAGTCCGTGGAATTTCTCAGGCAATGGGCGAAGGGCTTTAGACAAGTGCGTGATATGAGTAGCCTTGATAGAAAGTTCTCCCATATCTGTACGCATAACTTCACCTTCGACGCCGAGGAAGTCACCAAGGTCAGCTTTCTTGAAGATGTCGTAGTTTTCTTCACCGACAGCATCTTTACGTACGTAGATTTGGATTTGACCATCGCGGTCTTGGATGTGTGCGAAGCCAACTTTACCTTTACCACGTTTAGTCATCAAACGACCTGCGATTGTAGCAGTTTCGTTGATTTCGTGCAATTCTTCTTTTGTTTTGTCAGCGTATTTTTCTTTTAATTGACCAGATGTAGCTGTGCGTTCGAATCGCTTACCAAAAGGATCGATTCCTTGTTCAGCCAAGGCCGCCATTTTTTCACGACGGACAATCTGTTGATCGTTTAATTCTTCCATGTGTTGATTTGACATGTTAGTCCTCCATAAAATAGTCGTAATTATTGTATCATAAATCACCTTCTAAAGATAGGACAAATGATTAAATGTCAGATAAATAAAGCTAGGATTTGTCTATTTTTAGGACAAATCGTTAACTAGCATTAATCTTTGATTAGAAAGTTATAGAATTTATTGACAAATATAATAAAAAGGGTGTACAATAGCAAAGTAAGTTTCGTATGATATAAGGAGGAAATACGATGAAAAAGAAAAATTATGTTAGTAAAGCCGTGATGCTTGGCGCTTTACTAGCACCTATTGGGATGCCTACGGTATCTGTGTTAGCAGATAGCTTTTATCAAAATCAAACGAGTGCTCACGCTGCTGATATTACAAACTGGATTGCCAGCACACCTGAACAAATTACAAATAATTTGACAACTCAGAATATCAATCCACAGCAGTTAGATGGTCAACAGTACGTGATTCAATGGGGAGATACCTTGTGGGGAATCTCTCAAGCGACTGGAATTTCTATTGAAAAATTAGCCTACGATAATAATATTCAGAATATTGATCTTATCTTTGCAGGTGATGTCCTCATCTTGAAACGTGATGGTGATGTTCCAGCAGGTTACCATGTGACTGGTAATGGTTACCGTTGTGCACATTCTAAGATTGTTATCAACAACTACTACGGTGATAACAACCGAGTGATTATCAATAATAGCACTTTTGTCTCTGATGACCATTCTAAGAATACAGTGATTTACGCTCCAGATAATTCTGACAATAGCGTTTCATTCT
The DNA here is from genome assembly GCF_016648645.1 of Streptococcus sp. 22.1. Lineage (NCBI taxonomy): Bacteria > Bacillati > Bacillota > Bacilli > Lactobacillales > Streptococcaceae > Streptococcus > Streptococcus sp. 22.1. The sequence continues at coordinate 16,099 of NZ_JACLQK010000003.1, forward strand.
CAAATAATACGACTAATAATAATAACGATAAAGACAAAGATACTAAAGAGTCTAAAGATAGCAAGGACTCATCTTCGTCATCATCAGAATCTAAAGATGCTTCATCAAGTTCAACAAGTGGATCTTCATCATCTTCTTCTGCATCAAGCTCAACAGCAAGCAGTAGTGAAAGTAAGGCAAGCACAGAAAGTTCTAAGGAAAAAGAATTGACTGATGATGCTTTCCAAGACAAGGTTCAAAGTGAATTCGAACAAGTTTACCAACAAAAACGCTCAGGTAGTCCTGCATGGACTTTCTTCTTACATGCAGATGATAAGACTGGTGCAAATGCTACAGCTAAGAAGGACACTGAAAGCAAAGCTCTTTACCTTCAAGGTGAAACGCCTAAGGCTCAAGACATTGTAGATGGACCTAAAGATGGTGCCAAAACTGAAGCCAATGCTAAAGCCCTCGCTGAAAAGATTTACGACACCCTTAGCAACGGAGGTAAGCTGTCAGATCTTATCAAGGCAAAATATGCTCAAATTCAGGTAAGTTATAAGGGTGATAAGTGGGCTTTCAACGTTGATGTTTACAAAGAAAAAGAAAGTTCATCATCAAGCACTGAAAAATCATCAGAATCTAAGGCGTCATCAAGTGATGATTCTCAAACAGAAACACGCATGAGTTCAAGCTCATCAAGCCTTGAACGATTTTCATCAAGTTCTTCAAGCCACACTGAAACAGACTCAGAGGCAACTTTCTCTGACCTAACTGGTGACGAATAGAGAGGGGCAACACATGTCAAAGAGAAATATCATTATTAGTGTTGTTCTTGCTTGTCTCTTGGTTACGGGAGCTGGATTTGGTGCTTTCTATTACTGGGGAACACACCATTTAGATAGTGTTGTACCTGGTAAGGTTTACCAATACTCAAGTACTCTAAACGGTGAGGTTAATAATCGTGTCATGTATGTAGCCTTCCAAGAGGGTGGTAATAAGGCGCTTGTGAGTCAGGATCGTACGACAGTGGTTAATGCTGCTAAGAGCCAGACTGATTTTGACAAGGCCTATAATGACCAAACAGCTAAGTGGGAATACAGTGTGACAAAAACTACTTTGACTCTTGGTAAAAAAGAGGATGATCAATTGTCACAATGGCAGTACAACAAGGTCTTTGCTTATGGCGACCACTTCACATCAAAAGATTTCTATTACCAGATTGCCAAAGGTGGTCAGGGTGAAGTCAAACAAAAAATGACCTTTAAAGAAATTAAATAAGCGTCTAAATATGACAAGATGCATTAGGTTTGGGACAAAATGTTCCAAACCTTTTTCTATCTTCAAAACACGAATAATTTTTTCTTAAGTTGGGTCGAAAATTGAAAAGAAAGGGTAAAAACGGTATAATAAGACTGTTTGGGCAATTGCATCTTAGTAAAAAAAACAGACGAGTAAGATTGCCCTAGACAGTTGACTAAAAGCTTACTTTTGCAAGACTGAAGATTAAATGAGGAGCTGACTCATGTAGTAGTTTAGTTGTTAGTTTCCTAATTTATTTAAGTCTCTGACAAGAGAATGATATAAGAAAGAACGGACAAATGATTACTTCTATTGTTTTTGACGTTGACGATACTATTTATGACCAACAGGCACCTTATCGTATTGCCATGGAAAAATGTTTCCCTGACTTTGATATGAGCCACATGAATCAAGCCTACATTCGTTTCCGCCACTATTCTGATGTTGGTTTTCCACGTGTAATGGCCGGTGAGTGGACAACTGAGTATTTCCGTTTTTGGCGCTGTAAAGAGACCCTTTTGGAGTTTGGCTACCGTGAAATTGATGAAGAAACGGGTAACCATTTCCAAGAGGTTTACGAGCATGAGTTGGAAAATATCACCATGCTTGATGAGATGCGCATGACCCTTGATTTTCTCAAGGAAAAAAATGTTCCTATGGGTATTATTACCAATGGACCAACAGAGCACCAACTTAAGAAGGTCAAGAAGTTGGGACTTTATGATTATGTGGACCCTAAGCGTGTCATCGTCAGTCAGGCGACAGGTTTCCAAAAGCCTGAGAAGGAAATCTTCAACCTCGCAGCTGAGCAATTTGATATGAATCCATCGACGACGCTCTACGTTGGAGATTCTTATGACAATGATGTCATGGGTGCCTTCAATGGTGGCTGGCATTCTATGTGGTTTAACCACCGTGGACGTAGCCTCAAACCAGGTACTAAGCCAGTCTTCGACTTGGAAATCGACAATTTTGAGCAACTCTTTGGAGCGGTAAAAGTCCTTTTCGACCTTCCAAATAATAAATATATCTTTGATATCAATGATAATGAAAATCCAGTCCTTCAACTAGGTATCAATAATGGTCTTATGATGGCGGCTGAACGTCTTCTTGAGAGCAATATGAGTATTGATAAAGTGGTTATCCTTCTTCGTTTGAATGCGAACCAGGAAAAAATCCTTCGTATGAAATATGGAAGATAATAGAGCGGCCTCGTATGGCCGTTTTATTGTCTAGAACGTGAGATAAGGAGTTTGAAAATGGTAGAAATCAACAACTTAAAACATGATATTGAAGCACTAAGTGCTGAACGTGATGCTTTGAGAAAAGAGGTAGAAGCTCTCGAAGCCAAACGTGACGATCTCTTCGAAGGTATTAGAGATGCAGAGCAGATGAAGGGCGTTGCTTGGGATTCCTATTATGCATTAGTAGACCACCTTAATGCTGAAGAAAAGCAAAGAGGGTTTGCTAACAACTATTGGGAACATGTACACAGAACGGTCCAAATAGAAATGGAATTTGTTTTGAGTCGTGGTCTTCGTTTTAAGCGTTTATTGTCTGAAGGACAGTATGATCTTGTCTCACAGGAACTAGACGATTTTGAAAATGAACTAGAGGACTTGGCCCGAGACTTTGGTGTCGAATTAAATCGTTTGCCAGATGAACCGAAGTGGAAATAATGGAAGTGAAGCTCTTAAAGTAATAGATTTAAGGGCTTTTTGACTGCTAAAAAGCGACCCTTGTTAAGGATCGCTTGTCTTATGAAGTCAGTCAATGATTTAGCTAATCTTGTTTTGTTCATCCATATAAGATGTATCATTCCAACATTTGAGAGTGAAGTGCTCGAAATCATTGGTTTCGAGAATAGTGACAGAAGCATTGTCAAGACCGCCTGCCTTACGAAGAAGACCAGGTTCAAAACCAAGGAGTGTACGGATAGAAGCCGTTAAGTTAGCTCCGTGACCGACGATGAGGACATTTTTAGCATCACTATCTTTAAGTGTTTTAACAAATTCGGCCACACGTTTGGTTGTTTGATAGACAGACTCAGCTTGGAAGTCATTAGCACGGAAGTTGGCTAGGTTATGACGGAAAGCATCCATTTCTTTTGGATAGATGGCCTGAACGAGTGCAATTTTTTGCCCTTCGAGTTTACCAAGTTGCCATTCACGCAGAGCTTTAGTGTAGGTAACTTTAGCTTTAGGCTTTTGAGACTCCATGATGAGTTCAGTGGTTTTTTTAGCACGTGGTAGGTCACTTGAGAAAATCAAGTCAAAATGTGTGTCACTGAGATAGTGACCTAACTCACGTACTTGTTCGATAGATTCTTTAAGCAAAGGCGAGTCTCCCTTGGCGCCTTGAAGTCGGCCTTCCAAGTTCCACTCGGTTTTACCGTGACGTACAAAATACAGTTTCATGATTACTCCTTAATATCAGCAAATTCAGCATTAACAAAATCAGCAAGATCTTGACTATTGATACGGATAGAACGCCCAATTTCCCCCGCTGAGACAATAAGGAAGCCAGCTTCTTGGGCAGATTGATCGATATAAATAGGGAAATTATGCTTTTGGCGAATTCCCACTGGGTTGTTAGCTCCGTGAACATAGCCAGTTGTTTTTTGGAGATCCTTTTGTGGAATCATTTGAACCTTCTTGTTCCCTGAAATTTTAGCTAATTTCTTTTCAGACAGGTGTTCGGTGATAGGGACGATGCCGATGACTGGTCCTGTCTTATCTCCCTTAAGGGCGAGGGTTTTATAAATGCTCTCACGCGCCACATCTTCTGGAAGCTCCCCTTCTAAACCATTGAAGGATAAGCTATCATGGTCAATATTAGCTTTATCAAGAATTTGGTCAACCAAGGTCTTCTTGACTTTGCCTTTCTTAGCCATTGTCATATCTCCTTTTAAAGTTATACATTTCTACCATCCATTATAACACATTCATCCGAGCACGCCTAAGCCAATTTGACAAGAAGAAAACCAGTGCCTTAGACACTGGTTTTTACTGACTACTAGATGAACTTGTCGAAGTAGTTTTCTTATTTTTAGTTGGTTTTTGCTTAATCTTACCAAAGAGTTTTTCAAAGGTTTTACGTTTGTTTTTCTCAGGATTGATTTGGTTAAGATCTAGGATATTATCGAAACCAGGCAGGCTTCCTTGTGACGTATACTGGTGAAGGTCATAGTCGATTTCAGTATTTGGTAGAGCCTCATAATAACCAGAATCGGTACCGTAGGCTGGAATCCAAACAGCATCAAAGTTTTTAGTTGAAACTTCTTGCTCAAGCATGAAATAAGCACCAATATAGAGACCAACGTTTTCAGCTCCTAGACGTTTGAGCTCAGCGAGAAAGGCTTGGACACCTTGCTCCATGTTGGACATGGTTTCTTCTTCAACGTCGATCCAGTAATAAGTAGGTTTGTATGGAGAAGCATTTTTGTAGAAAATACGAGCTTCTTCCTTCATCTCTTTAACAGAAGTACCTTGAGCGTAGGAATAGACGGCAACTGGAACGTCACGTTTTTTGAGTTCTTTGATATGTGTTTTAAAAGATTTGTCGACCCCATTCGAACTAGCGGCATTGCTATCCTTACTAATCTGTGATCCACCGAAGACGCGGATAATAGCACCAGAAATATGATTTGACAAGACATCGTAATCGATATCCTGAGGTAGTTGCCACCCCGAAAGGTCGATAATGGGATTGAGTATCAGCTCCTCGTCGGAACTGCTAGATGTACTACTGGTTGTTGTTTTTGGTGTAGTAGCATAAGGAAGAGCAGATTTCACGTTTTGTAGATGCGCCTGCTGTTTGGACGTATTGTGAATATTTGCAATAACTAATGCTAATCCTAAAAGAGCTAGAACCACGTAAACAACGATCGGTTTTATTCTTTTTCTCATTACTCCCATTCTACCTTAAATACTGCAAAAATGCAAAATAGAGTGTTTGTAAATTCTGTGAGAGATATTAAAGTGACTGATGTTCAAAAAGCCTTTGTAGTGCTGACTTAGGCACATTTTATGAATAAGGATGTTTCGAGCTAGTCTTGAATTAAGTGAATTTTTCATTTATTAAAGCAAAAAATTTAGCTTAAAAGTCAGTTTCCTCCTTGAAACTAGCGCCACTAGTGGCATCCGACCAGGCTACAAGAGCTTGAGCAGAGTTATCTAGATAGGTTTTGAGAGGCTGCTTCAAATCATAGATGGTCTCCCAAAATCCCAAGACATTTCCATCTTTGTCTATAGCAGCTTGGTAGGTTTGGATGAGGACTTGATCAAAACTGTCTGTTGGAATCTGATAACTTCTTTCTTTGGTAGGAGAGGCTAGCACTTCAGACATGATCCAATCAGGTAGATTTTCAGACTCACGGGGGAAGAAACTACCGTCAGCGCCACCATTGTCATAGAGAAAGTTTCCTTGGGCATCATAGGCTGCTAATTTATAGGGCAGGTGATTCAGTAGTGTTTTTAAATCATTCATACTTTCATCATAGCTTCTTTCATGCAAAATGGCAATGCATTGGATTGGAGACAATACTATCGTAGGATAGTATCAGTTTGTCCAAGGATAGTAGTATCTCTTGTAGCATTATCAGGGTATAATAAAGTAAAAGAAGACTCGAGGTGAAAACATGTCAAAACTTATTTTTCTAGATGTTGATGGGACCTTGGTGGATTATCATAACCGCATTCCAGAATCAGCAGTAAAGGCTATTCGTCAGGCCCGTGAAAAGGGCCATCTGGTCTATGTTTGTACTGGTCGTAGCAAGGCAGAAATGCAGCCAGAATTATGGGAAATTGGCTTGGATGGGATGATTGGTGGTAATGGCTCTTATGTGGAGCATCATGGACAGGTCCTTATGCATGAGCTGATTTCTAAGGAAGATGCGGCTAAGATTGTGGATTGGTTGACCCAACGTCATCTAGCTTTTTATCTTGAGAGCAATAATGGTCTATTTGCTAGTCCGGATTTTCGGGAGCGGGCACGTGAGACACTTAAGACTTACGCTATTCAAAAGGGGCAGTCAGAAGAGTCTGTCGCTGGTAAGGAACCAGAAGATTTTCTTCATGGCCTTCAGTATGGTGGGGAACTCTACCGTGATGACCTAAACAAGGTCAGTTTCGTTTTAGAATCCTATCAGGACCATCTAGATTCAAAAGAAGCTTTTCCACAGCTTGAAGCCCATACTTGGGGAGGTCGAGGTGAGACAGCCTTGTTTGGTGATCTAGGTGTTAAGGATATTAACAAGGCCCATGCCATCGATGTCCTTTTGGAACATTTGGGGGCTGAGCGTTCAGAGACCATTGCTTTTGGCGATGCCAAGATTGATATCCCTATGTTGGAATACTGTGAGGTTGGGGTTGCCATGGGAAATGGTGGGCCAGAAATCTTGGCTATGGCAGACTTTGTAACAGACGATGTTGAAGCTGATGGCCTCTACAAGGCTTTTGAGAAATTGAGTTTATTGCAATAGAAAAAACTGAGTTCCGTTTGGGAGCTCAGTTTGTATTTTATGCTGGTTTACGACCGATAAATTTTTTCAAGAGGTACAAGAGATAGCCGACAGCGATATATCCGGCACTGATGACTAGGACATTTACCAAGACCTTGTTCCAACCAAATTTATTGACATTGATAAAGAAGTAGGCGAAGGGGCTATCTTTGGCACCTGGGATTGGGAGTTTTAGAACCAAGCCATTTAGAAGGGCGAAGGCAAAGTAAGACAGAGGGACCACTGACCAGTAAATTGGCTCACGGAGACGGTAGGCTTTCTTAGCATCGAAAATGAGGGTATCAAGCACCAATCCCCAAGGGACAATATAGTGAACCAAGAAATTGCGGAGGGTCCAGAATTTCTCAGGTTCTGTAATAGGAGCTAGCAAGATGTGATAGATAACTCCAGTGATGAGGATGGCCATGGTTACGCCACCCTTGTAACGCAAGAGTTTTGTGTTAGTCGTCGCATCCCCTTTTTTGAAGTCATAGATGATAAAGAAAATCAAACTAGAAAAGACGAGGATATTGGACAAAACAGTGTAATAGAGTAGCATGCCCCAACCATCATCATGGATTTGGATAGAGACTCCTACCAGTCCACAAAGAGCTAGTAAAATACGGTAAAATCGTGAAATAGTCATAAGCTTCCTTTTCCTAATAAATAATCTCTCTTATCATATCACATTTTTCACTAACAATTTTTTGAAAATTCTAGTAAAATCAAAGTAAGAAAGACTTCAAGGAGATTACTATGTCTAATCTAATCGATTATCTTGAAAAGGTTAAGGATATGCCTTTTGACCAAGAGCCACTTAATATCTTGGATAAGGTTTGCATCAATGAAATTGGCTACCTGACTTATGAAAAATGCCTCACAGCAAGTGATTTACAGAAAACCATCAATTTACATGACTATGCCGAGGGTAAAGAGCTAAATCCTGAGTATACCTTCATGGTGACTAAGGAACGGGTAGATTTGGCTGAAGCCATGGTCAGGTCGAAACGTTTCGCTGGACTTAATCTAAGTGACTACTGTAGTGTCTTGGACAAGGAAGTCGAAAAGCAGTTTGCAGCCATGATTTTTAGTCTGCCTGAACTGGACTACCAGCAGATTGTTTTTCGTGGGACAGATGATAGCGTCATTGGCTGGAAGGAGGATTTTCAGCTGACCTACAGTCGGGAAATTCCAGCCCATCGCTCAGCTATTGCCTTTCTGTCTGAGCACTTGCCAAAACTCAGTGGCTATATCGCTGTTTCTGGACATTCCAAGGGTGGTAATCTTGCCCTCTATTCGGCTGTTCAAAGCTCGACTGCTCTACGTGAGCAAATAGCAGAGCTTTTGCTCCTAGATTCCCCAGGATTGATGAAGTCCCTCTTAGAGAAGCCTTCTTACCAAGAGTTAAAAGCCAGGATGACAGTTATTAGACCTCAAGATTCTGTTGTGGGGGTTATGCTCTATTGGGACAAGGCCGCAAAGCTTGTAGCAGCAGAAGGCATTGGATTTGCTCAACATAACGCCTTGACTTGGGAGGTTGATTTAGTGGCAAATGATTTTGTTTATGAGGACCAGCCAACAGAGTTGAGTCAACGTTTGGAAGAAACCTTCCAAGAGTGGATTGAGACCTTGCCCAATCAAGAACTCAAGCAAGTTTGCGATTTGGTTTTTGATACCATCCTTGATTCAGGTATTGAAAGCCTCGATGATATTGGCATCCAAGCCTTGCCACAGATAGGTCAGATGCTGCAAGAATTTGGCAATCTCTCGGACAAACAAAAGAAGGTCTTGCAAGACGGTTTCAACCAGTTACTCTGGATATTTTGGAAGTCAGGAAACAAGAAATCTAGCCTGCCCAAGCTTGAACTTCCTGATTTTATCAAGAAGTTGGGTGAATTGACAAATAACGATTAGGGGCAGCTGGACTATAGGAGTGGAGGATATCATGCCTAAAAACGTACTTATTACAGGAGCAACATCAGGAATTGGCGAAGCAACGGCGCGTGCCTTTGCTAAAGAGGGAGAAAATCTCATCCTAACAGGTCGCCGTGTGGAGCGTCTTCAAGCCTTGAAAGAAGAGCTCCAATCGACCTATCCCAATCAAAAAGTTTGGAATTTTGCACTGGATGTTACCGATATGGATATGGTCAAGGATGTTTGCCAAGCCATTCTCAAAGATGTGGGTCAAGTCCATGTTTTAGTCAATAATGCAGGTCTAGCACTAGGTCTAACAGCTTATCAAGACTATGAGGAGTGGGACATTCTGACTATGCTCGACACCAATGTCAAGGGCTTGATGATGGTGACACGTCAGATTTTGCCAAGCATGGTAGCTACCAATGAGGGCCATATCATCAATATGGGCTCTACGGCGGGTATCTATGCCTATGCAGGTGCAGCTGTGTATTCAGCTACAAAAGCCGCAGTGAAAACTTTCAGCGATGGTTTGCGTATTGATACCATTGCCACAGATATCAAGGTGACAACCATTCAGCCCGGTATCGTTGAGACGGATTTTTCTCAAGTTCGCTTTCACGGTGACAAGGACAAGGCAGCCAAGGTTTATCAAGGTTTGGAAGCCCTCCAAGCTCAAGATATTGCGGAGGCAGTCCTCTACGTTACCAAGCAACCACGACGCGTTCAGATTTCAGACATGACCATCATGGCAAACCAACAAGCCACAGGGTTTACGATTCATAGGGGGGGGGATAAATAGAAGATAAAAACACGACCTTCGGGCCGTGTTTTTTTGTTTGAATTTTCCCAAAACTATGAAAGAAACCGTGAAAATGCTATAATGTAAGGGATTACGACAGTATTGAGGTAACAAAATGAAGGAATTAATGAATAGAATCAATCAATTTAGAGATGAACGTGATTGGAGAAAGTTTCATAATGAAAAGGATTTAGCTATCTCTATATCATTGGAAGCAAGTGAACTCCTAGAGTTGTTTCAATGGAAAAAATCAGAAGAAGTAGTTGAAAAGTCACTACAAGAAATCAGAGAAGAGCTTGCGGATGTTTTTATTTATTCTTTTATGATGGCAGATAACTTGAACCTGGATGTAGAAGAAATTATAAAAAGTAAACTTGATTTGAACGAACAGAAATATCCTGTTGAGAAAAGTCGAGGAAGTAATAAAAAGTATAATGAGTTGTAGTGGTGGAAGATGGACATAGAATTATATTTTGAAGATAAAAGCTTTATCGAGCAGAATTTCGAATTGAAAGAATTTAATCTAATTTCAACGAGTTACATTAAAGATTATCCAATATTATATATTTTGTATAGGGATAAATCCGAAGCTTATATTGGTCAGACGACGAATGCAAGAAATCGTATGAAGAACCACTTAAAGAATCCAGTTAGACGAAAACTTAAGAGGGTTCTATTAATAGGGCATGATAAATTTAATCAGTCTGCAACATATAACATTGAGACTAATCTAATTAACTATTTTTTGGCAGATGGAATTTTTAAATTACAAAATAAAAGTCAAGTTTCTTCTAATCAGGTAATTCATAACTACTATCAGAAGCAATATTATAATGAAGAGGTCTTTCAAAAACTTTGGGACAAGTTAAGGCAAAAAGGTCTCGCTAGGAATAGCAGTGATGTTATTCAAAATAAAGATGTGTATAAACTTTCACCTTTTCATCAATTATCAGATAGTCAATATGGAGTTAAAGAACAAATCATTGATTATTGTCGTAGAAATTTGAAAAAACTAAAAGAAGGTGAACACAAAGTTTTCTTAGTTAAAGGAGAGGCTGGTACAGGAAAGAGTGTTGTATTGTCTTCTCTATATAACGATCTTTGTAATTTATCAAGTGATAAAGATGAAGGAGATAAAGAGTCAGGATTATATAAAACAGTTAATCGTTTATTGGTGAATCATTCGGAGGTTTTAAAAACCTATCAAACTATGTCCAAAAGTTTGCCTAATATGAAGAAAAAAGACATTATGAAACCAACATCCTTCATTAATAGTGTTGATAAGGAGAAAATTACCAAGAGTGATATAACATTAGTAGATGAGGCCCATTTACTTTTAACTAGTAGAGATGCGTATAATGGGTTTCATTATGAAAATCAGTTAGAAGAAATTATTAAACGATCAAAGATTACTATTGTTATTTTCGATCCTAAGCAGGTTTTAAAATTGAAATCCTATTGGGATGAACAGACAATGGATAGCATTATGTCTAAATATGATACTGAAACTCTATACTTAAAGGAACAGTTTCGAATGAATGCTTCAGATGAAATTATTGAATGGATTGATAATTTTGTTGAAAAGACAATACTACCCTTGCCTAAACCAACAGAAACTTTTGATTTTCAAATTTGTAAGTCTTCTCAAGAACTTTTTGATAAAATTACAGAGTTAAATAAAAAAGATAACTTATCTCGCTTGGTAGCTACATTTGATTTTACTCATAAGAAAGATGGAGAAGAGTACTACGTAGATGAAGAGGGAATTAATTTACCTTGGAATCTTGCGACTAAAGGTGTTTGGGCTGAAGATCCTGAGACGTTAAAACAAGTTGGGTCAATTTATACTGTTCAAGGATTTGACCTAAATAATGTAGGTGTTATTCTTGGTCCATCTGTTAGTCTTGATGAGGAAACAAACTCCATAAAAATTTTACAACATAAATACAAGGATAAAGGAGCCTTTCAAATTCCGCAAGAATTTGAAAAGAATTTTTCTAAAGAAAATGCAGATTCATACAAAGAAGAAATAGTATTAAATTCAATCAATATTCTTATGAAAAGAGCTATAAAAGGCTTATATATATATGCTATTGATAGTAAACTTAACGACTATTTACTGAAATTGAAAAGAGATATGAAATTATAAAATTCACATGCTTCACCGTCTTCATGGAACTACTCCAGAAGCAGACGAAGAACTCAAGGCTTTTGTGAAAGCATTTAAGGGGTAGTTGCAAGCTTTCATTTACTTTTTCCGAATAGTAGAAGTAGAGGGGCCAACCCTCTATTTTTTCTTAAGGAGAGGTAAATGGAAAAAAGACACAAGCATGTCTCACCGACCTTGGATATCATGGCTAAGAAGATTTTCAGCCTGCCTGAAGTGACGGTGGCATTTATTCGAGATATTTTGGATTTGGATGTTGTGGATGCTCAGATTTTGGAGGGGACACAGCTTCATAAAAAGGACTTTGACGAGGATGAGCTCTTTTCAACCTCGGTGGATGTTCGAGCTAAGTTGAATGATGGAACTGAGGTTATCATTGAGATTCAGGTGCGTAAGCAACATTATTTTCTCAATCGTTTTCATTATTATTTGGCTAACCAGCTGGTGGAAAATGTGCAACAATTACGTCAACAAGGACAGACGCATAAGATGTATGAGCAGATGGAGCCGGTCTATGGTATAGCTATCTTGGAGAAGACCTTGTTGCCAGATGAGGAGTCCCCGATTAATACTTATTGGATGGCAAATAGTCGGACGGGCAAGCCTTTGTGTTCTTTCTATAAGGATGGGAAACGGCAAAACCTTCTTCAGATTGCCTTTTTAGAGTTGGATAAGTATAATAAAGGTAAACATATTACGGATGAAGGGCGGCAGTGGCTAGAGTTTTTTGGAAATCTCCCATTTTCTAAGGAACCTAGTCAAGCGGTCACGCATGCCGATTCATTACTGGATTCATCCAGCTGGACACAGGAGGAAAAGGCGATGATTGATGAACGCATACGTATTCAAGAAAATTATGACATGACTATGGAAACAGCTATCGATGAAGCACGTGAGGAAGGTTTGGAACAAGGGTTGGAACGAGGCCGTCATGAGGGACAATTAGAACTGATTCGCAAGATGCTCTCAAAAGGCCTGTCACTAGAGGCAGTATCAGATGTTACTGGTTTATCGGTTGAAGAACTAGAGACATTGTTATCGTAAGAATCAGTTAGGAATAAATATTTATTTGAAAAGTCAGAGGCAGTTTTTGTCTCTTTTTTTATTTTTGGGTATTTAACATTTGTAATACTAAAACATTCGGAAAATAATACTTTGAATCGTAAAATTAAAAAAGACTGTCAAACGTTTGACAGAAATCTGAGAAAACAGATTTAAAACAATTTGATTGTTTTAGCCGATAGATCTTGCTAAATAAGGATTGGAGGGAAATTAGATGTTTGTCTTTCTTACACGTGAAAGAAATTACCTTTTTGTGCGACATTTTTAGACTATAATTTAGAAATGAATAACTGAACTTTCTAATATGACATTTTTGTTAAGGCCTTGTTAAAATGGATTACTTAGCCTTTTATTTTGTGTTCTCATGACTTATAATTTGTTTTGGTTTGTTTTGGATTAAAGAAACAACAGCATCATTAAGTACATCAAATATTTAAGAGTCTCTGTTTTTAGTTCGAGAATAGCTTAAAACTAAAATGGAGAGATTGTGAAAAAAAGTATCGGGAGAATTAACTTGTTTAGAGAAAGTAAAACAAAACCAAAGTACAGCATCCGAAAATATTCCATTGGGGCAGCATCGGCTTTGATTGGCTTCATGGCCCTTGCCAATGGGCAAGCAGTTCAGGCTGACGAGGCACAATCGATTAGTGACTTGACTGATGCTTCAAATCAAGCGCAGGCCCCTCAAGCGGTTTCAACAGCTCAGTTGGCGACTTCAGAGCTAGCATCAGAGAGTGTGCAAGCTTCTCAGCCTGCCAATATTATGCCGTCTCAACCTCAGGTAAGGACTGTTCAAGCAGCTGAGCAGACTCCGACCATCGATCAAGTGATTGAGACAGGCACCTCTCAAAATCAAGGAACGTCAGCAAATGTCTTAACCAATGCGACTGAGGGTCAAGGACAAGGCAAGGAGTATAACACAGATGCCTACGGTGCCAAAATGCCTTACACGACTCATGAAGCAGAAAATGCGACTATCGAAAATGGAGCTACAATCCAACAGTCAACTGACATGGAATCTACGGCCGTGGAAGCGACGAACCAAACTTATGTCGAGCTTCCTAAAAAAGATGCAGCAGTTACTTTCAATGTCACCGAGCCAGCCAATGCTTTGAATGTGCGTTATACAATACCTGATGGTGTATCAGGTCAGTTGGATGTGCAGGTTAATGGTTCAAGCGTTGGTAATCTTGATTTGTCATCTCACTCAGCATGGCAGTACCTTAAAGGTGACCACGAATATGATCAAGTCGTTGATGGATCAAGTGCACGCTTCCGTTTTGATGAGACACGTCTTCTCCTCAAGGACATCCAATTGAAATCTGGTGATAAGATTTCTTTGGTTAAGAAGAAAGATGACAATGTCACTTATGGTATTGATTTTATTGAGCTAGAACAGGCTCCAGCGCCAGTTGCCCAAGGTGAAAATAGCATCAGTATTGTGGATAAGGGTGCATCTGCCAATGATGATAGTGATGACACAGCTGCCCTACTTGCGGCTGTTGAGGAAGCTAAAGCTAGCGGAAAATCTGTCTATATTCCAGAGGGACGTTTCAATTTCGACAAACAAGTTAATATCGAAGCTGATAATCTAAAAATTTCAGGTGCTGGTGTTTGGCATACACAACTGCACTTTACAAGTGATAAACGCTATGGTGGTGGAATTGTCTTCGGTCATAATAGTAATGGTATTGAGTTGAGCAATCTTTATATGGATTCCAACTTGACCTCTCGTTATAACGAGGATGCACAGTACAAGGCTATTTCGGGAACACTTGGCAAGGATTCGAAAATTCATGACATCTGGGTTCAGCATTTTGAAGTTGGTATGTGGATTGGAGACTACGACCAGACGGGAAATATGAAGTATACGGACGGTCTTGTTATTGAAAACGCTCGTATCCGTAATAACTTGGCTGATGGTATTAACTTTGCTCAAGGAACCAAGAATTCAACGGTAAAAAACTCTAACATCCGTGGGAATGGTGATGATGGTTTGGCTATCTGGTCAAGTATTTCAGATGGGACAAATGCCGCAGCCGAGGAAAATAATAAATTCCTCAACAACACCATTGAATCAGGCTGGCGTGCGGCTGGTATCGGTATTTTTGGTGGTAAGGGTCATGAAATCTCAGGAAACCTCATCAAGGACGTCTTTGCTGGAGCAGGTATTCGTGTGAACACAGTCTTTGCAGGTCACAATTTTGACCTCAATGATTCTGGAATTAAGATTCATGACAATACCATTCTACGTTCAGGGACAACTAATGACCTCTATAACCTCCATCGTGGTGCGATTGATTTCCAACAAGTTCGTGGAACAATCAAGAATGTCGATGTCTACGATAATAAACTATTGAATACCTTGGCTGATCCAGTGATTACTAAAAACTTTGAGATGGGTGACAATGGTAATGGAGAAATCCGTATATCAAATAATACGATTGACAATAAGGCGACGATTGTTGGAGCTGTTTCAACAGTTTCTCCAACAAAGTCTGAGCCAAAGCCAGTCAATAATCCAGTCTCTGAGACTTCAGCATCAGAAACACCAAAGAGTGAAGCAGGATCAAGCACCCCAGTTTCCGAAGCATCAAACAGTGAAGTGGCATCTGAGACTTCAGCATCAGAAACACCGAAGAGTGAAGCAGGATCAAGTACCCCAGTTTCTGAAGCATCAACTAGTGAAGTGGTATCCGAGACTTCAGAATCAGAAACACCAAAGAGTGAAGCAGATTCAAGTACTCCAGTCTCTGAAGCATCCAATAGTGAAGTAGTTTCCGAAACTTCGGCATCAGAAACACCAAAGAGTGAGGAAAGCTCATCAGCCCCAGTTTCCGAAGCTTCAAACAGTGAAGTAATTTCCGAAACTTCAGCATCAGAAACACCAAAGAGTGAAGTGGGTTCAAGTACTCCAGTTTCTGAGACATCAACTAGTGAAGTAGTTTCTGAAACTTCAGCATCAGAAACACCAAATAGTGAGGCAAGTTCAAGCACTCCAGTTTCTGAAGTATCAAACAGTGAAGTAATTTCCGAGACTTCAGTTTCTGAAGCACCGAAGAGTGAAGCAAGTTCAAGCACTCCAGTTTCTGAAGCCTCAACTAGTGAAGTGATCTCCGAGACTTCAGTTTCAGAAACACCGAAAAGTGAGGCAAGTTCAAGCACTCCAGTTTCCGAAGCATCCAACAGTGAGGTGATTTCCGAGACTTCAGTTTCAGAAACACCAAAGAGTGAGGGAGGTTCAAGCACTCCAGTTTCTGAAGCATCTAACAGTGAAGTAGCTTCCGAGACTTCAGTTTCAGAAACACCAAAGAGTGAAGCAGGTTCAAGCACTCCAGTTTCCGAAGCATCTAACAGTGAGGTGGTTTCCGAGACTTCAGTATCAGAAACACCAAAGAGTGAGGAAGAATCAGTAGCTTCATCTACTAGTCAGGTTGACGTAGCAATTACTTCTGATAGCCCAGAGAAATCTCCAACTTCAGAAAGCACACAAAAAGATCCGATAAGTGAGGTTTCTTCAGAAGTTATTGAAAAAGGTTCAACAAGTCAGGTCGATGTCAAAGTTTCTGAATCTCCAACAACAGCACATACATCTGAAGTTGTCAGCATCGCACCAAATAGTCAGGTCGCTTATAAAAATGACCTAATAATTCCTGTAACAAGCAGTCAGCTCGCCTCAGAAGCTATTCGCTTTAATTCTCTTTTGAATGAGAAGTCTGTGGATGTGATTGCAAGTAAAGTTATGGCGGTTATGGCCTCTGAAACATTAGCCTCAGAAGCGGCATCACTTACAAGCTCTGAAGGTGTTGCCAAAGAGATTAGCAGTGATTTGTCAGAATTGGCGGAAAACCAGAAGGATGACACACCTAAGAATGTCGCCCGTATTGATAAAGCAACTGAGGCTAAACAGGTGGCCAAGAGTTCTGAAAGCCAAGCTAGCACTTCAAAAGAAAAAGGTAAGTCTAACACGACAACGGTCTTCCTTCTTGTCGGAGTTGCTGCGGCACTAAGTATATCTACAGTTTACCTTACAAAACAAGGTAAAAAAGCAGGTAAATAATAGGAAAGAAGCATCCAAGAAAATGGATGTTTTTTGTTTTTTAAGCAAGTTCTAAGATGGCTAATATCATTATTCTTTATTTTTAATCATCCACTTTGATTTGGTCCTGTATAATTAAAGTGATAAAAAATTAAGGAGTTAAGATAATGAAAGAAAAAAGAAATAGTAGGATTCGTTTATTTGCTCTTCTTGTTTTAGTATTTACTTTAGGTTTAGGATTTTCAATAGATACTAGCAAACAATCGTTGACTGTAAGCTCTCAAGTAGCTCAAGCGGATGAGAACAACGGTATATTAGCTTTTAATGGTCAAAAGCAGTTTGTCATGGAGGAAAAGGACCAGTTAGGACGTGCCCACAGTGCTCATATACAGTTACAAGATAAGGACGAGCCAAAGAATAAACGCCCCGGTAAAATAAAATATGATCCTGTAGGATGGCATAACTATAAGTTTTATTATGGTGATGGTAAATCAAAATCTTGGTTAATGAATCGAGGACATTTGATTGGCTATCAGTTTTCTGGTGTCAATGACGAGGGCAAGAATTTAGTACCTATGACTGCCTGGTTGAACTCTGGAAATTATAAAGGAACTGACGAAGGTAATCAGTCAGGCATGCTTTATTACGAGAATCGCTTGGATAACTGGCTGGCACTCCACCCTAACTATTGGTTAGATTATAAGGTAACAGCTATCTACAGTGGAGACGAGTTGTTGCCTCGTCAAGTGGAACTTCAGTATGTTGGTATCGATAGTTCTGGAAATCTCTTGGAAATTAAACTTGGTGGAGATAAGGAGACTCTTGATAGTCAGGGAGTTACACATGTTGTCTTAGATAACCAATCACCAAATGCAGAAATCAATTATGCAGATGGGACAGCAACAAATACGGTAACTGAATTTACTGAAGCACCATCTGAGCCTAGTTCTGAGAGTTCACAGGTGACTGAACAACCAAGTTCTGAACCAGAGCCTGTGCAACCTATACAAGAAGAGAATAGAACAGTTTATGTGGCGCGTCATGGAACAGCAGATGTTTATTGGTATGACATCAATAGTATGCCTAGCAACACCAACAAAGCAAATGTCGTTACTATGACAGAAGCAGATGCCCTAGCCCAAGGCAAACGACACACGTCTAAAGAGTAATAAAAAAAAGCTGGACAAGATGTCCAGTTTTTTTGTAAAACGACTCACATTTTACCACTTTTATCTGAAAATTTGATATACTGAGACTATCAAAATACTTGTAAGAGAAGTCGTACCGACTCTTTTTAAGTATAAGAAAGGAAACTAAATATGATTTGGATTATTATTGCCATTATTGTTGTTCTTGTGATTTTTGTTATTGCAAGTTATAACGGCTTGGTTAAAAGCCGTATGCAAACCAAGGAGGCATGGAGTCAAATTGATGTTCAATTGAAACGTCGTAATGATCTCCTTCCTAACTTGATTGAAACAGTTAAAGGTTACGCTAAATATGAAGGTTCAACGCTTGAAAAAGTAGCAGAACTTCGTAATCAAGTTGCAGCTGCGACTTCTCCTGCAGAAGCTATGCGTGCCAGTGATGAATTGACTCGTCAGGTTTCTGGAATCTTTGCGGTAGCTGAAAGTTACCCTGATCTTAAGGCTAGTGCCAACTTCAGCCAGCTTCAAGAAGAGTTGACGAACACTGAAAATAAAATTGCCTATTCGCGCCAACTTTATAACAGTGTGACAAGTAACTACAATGTGAAATTGGAAACCTTCCCAAGCAATGTTATTGCTAAAATGTTTAGCTTTAAGGCTGCTGAATTCCTTGAAACACCAGAAGAAGAAAAAGCTGTTCCTAAGGTTGATTTCAGTGGACTAGGTAACTAATATGTTATTTGATCAGATTGCTCGAAATAAGAGAAAGACTTGGCTTTTGCTCCTGGTCTTTTTCCTCTTGTTGGGCCTTGTTGGTTACGGTGTCGGCTATCTTTGGTTAGGTTCAGGCTTCGGTGGTCTGATTCTTGCTCTAGTTATCGGTTTTATCTATGCCGTTACCATGATTTTCCAATCAACCAATGTCGTTATGGCTATGAATGGTGCACGAGAGGTTGACGAACAAACCGCTCCGAACCTTTATCATGTTGTTGAGGATATGGCTATGGTGGCACAAATACCGATGCCACGTGTCTTTATTGTCGATGATCCTTCAATGAACGCTTTTGCGACTGGATCAAGCCCTAAAAATGCTGCTGTAGCTGCTACAACAGGTCTTCTTGCGGTTATGAATCGTGAGGAACTTGAAGGAGTTATTGGACATGAAGTGAGTCATATTCGCAACTACGATATCCGAATCTCTACCATAGCAGTTGCCTTAGCATCTGCCATTACCATGCTAGCTGGGATGGCTCGTAATATGATGTTCTGGGGTGGAGGGCGTCGTAGAAATGATGATGACCGTAATGGAAGTAGCGGTTTGGAAATTATTCTTCTCATTATTTCTTTGATTGCCATTATTCTGGCGCCTTTGGCAGCTACCTTGGTTCAGTTGGCTATTTCACGCCAGCGTGAATTTTTAGCTGATGCTTCTAGCGTCGAATTGACACGTAACCCACAAGGTATGATTAACGCTCTGCTCAAACTTGATAATAGTGCGCCAATGCAACATCATGTGGATGATGCTAGCGCAGCCCTCTTTATCAATGACCCTAAAAAAGAATCTGGTTTGCAGAAGCTCTTTTATACCCACCCCCCAATTTCAGAACGGGTGGAACGCTTGAAACAAATGTAAAAAAAGTGAGGCTGATGACACTTCTAAGTGTGTTCATCAGCCTCGCTTTTTTAGTTTGATTCAATATAAAGGTTGCTAGCAACAGTTTCTGGAATTTGAATTTCTTTTCCATCAATATTCAGGCGGTATAGTAGTGTAAAAGGGTCAAAGCCTTCAAAGGTAAAAGGTGTTCCAATTTTAAGACCGACAGTCTTCAAATAATGGAGTAGATCAATTTGATCTTGAACTCGACGAAGGACATAGTCTCCAGGAGCAAGGTCTTGTGTAAAAGTCTGGTTGTAGATTTCCTCTATGAGCTGACCTGATTTAGGAATCTGCCCACCGTGTGGACAGGTTTGAGGGTAATTGAGTAGGCGGTCAAGGGCATTGATAAAGTGATCAGAGACAGTATGCTCTAAAATTTCTGCCTCTTGATGAATTTGATCACAAGTGTATTGCAAGTGGTCCACCAAAAAGGCTTCGATGAGGCGATGTTTCCGATAGAGTTCAGCAACGTTGATTGTACCTGTTTCCGTTAGGAGGTAGCCCTTGGCTTTATCTTTGATGATAAGGCCTTCTGAAATCAATTTCTTAATCATTTCTGTCACAGCAGGTGGAGACACCTGCATGCGGTTCGCAATTTCCTTATTACTAATTTTGCCTTCTTCAGTACCAATCTCATAGATACATTTGAGGTAGTCTTCTTTATTAGGTGTCATGTCTCTTCCTTTGAAAATAGTCTCATCTTAGTATAACAGATTTATCAGAAGAATACAGAAGATATCTTAGATAAGATTTTTACTGATTCAAGCCTTGGGTGATTTTATCCAGATTATATTTCATCATGTTGTAGTAGCTGTCACCGTTTTGCCCTTTTTCAGCAATAGAATCTGTAAAGATCTTTGCATAGATAGGAATATTGGTATCCTTAGATACTGTTTTCATAGGGCGTTCATCGACACTAGATTCGACAAAGAGAGCTGGTACCTTTGTTTGACGTAGTTTTTCCACGAGTGTTTTGATTTGGTCTGGTGTGCCTTCTTCTTCTGTATTGATTTCCCAGATGTAGGCAGATGGTACGCCATAGGCTTTTGAGAAGTATTTGAAGCATCCTTCACTAGTGACAATCAGTTTTTTCTCATCGGGAATCTTGTTAAATGTTTCTTTAGCTTCTTGGTCCAGTTTACTAAGTTTGTCAGTATAAGATTTTAGATTCTTTTCGTAGTAGGTCTTGTTTTTAGGGTCCTTAGCAATCAGTTGCTTGGCAATATTTTGAGCATAAATAATCCCATTTTCCAGATTAAGCCAAGCGTGGGGATCTTCCTTACCTTTTTCTGATTGACCTTCAAGGTAAATTACCTTAACACCATCACTAACTGCAAAATAATCTTTATTTTCTGTCTTATGAGCATTCTTGACTAACTTAGTAAACCAAGCATTTCCACCAGTTTCTAAATTGATACCGTTGTAAAAAATCAAGTCAGCTTGCGATGTCTTCTTTACATCATCAGGAAGGGGTTCGTATTCGTGAGGATCCTTACCAACGGGGACAATACTGTGGAGAGTGATTTTATCTCCGGCAATATTTTTGGTGATATCAGCAATAATGGAATTGGTCGTAACGACTCGTAATTTATCCTTGTTACTGCCTTGTTTATTGGTACAAGCTGTTAGAGTAACTACCGCTAAAAGTAGTAGTACTATTGTTGATAGTATTTTTTTCATATTATTTTCATCCTATTTTTTATTGTTTAGAAGTTTTATTCATGCCACTTTGTTTTGGGGCGATGAAAAAGCTGATGAGAAAGAGTAGAGCAGACGTTAATACAATGCTCGAACCAGCTGCAATATTAAAACTATAGCCGATAAAAAGACCTAGAACAGATGCCAGAGCCCCCAATCCTGATGAGAGAAGAATCATTGTTTTTAGGCTATGAACATAAAGGTAGGCAGTGGCAGCCGGTGTAATTAAAAGTGCCACAATAAGAATAGTGCCAACACTCTGCATGGCAGTTACAGAAACCAAAGTTAGAATAACCATAAGTAAGTAGTGGTAGAAGGTGACCTTAACTCCCATAGACTTGGCCAAAATTGGATCAAAGGATGTTAGGAGTAGAGGGCGAAAGAAGATTGTAATAGTTGCTAGTACGAGAAGTGAAACGATAATCGTTATCCACATATCCATGTCTTGTACAGCTAGAATATTCCCGAAGAGAATATGAAAGAGATCTGTGGAACTATTAGCAACACCGATGAGAATAATACCGAGAGCTAGAAAGCTCGAAAAGGTAATCCCAATTGCTGTGTCACTCTTAATAATGGAATTGCTTTTGATATAGGTAATCATTGTAGAAGCTAAAAGTCCAAAGATGATAGCTCCTATGAAAAAGTTAATACCCAAGATAAAGGAAATGGCTACCCCAGGTAGAACCGCATGTGAAATTGCATCACCCATAAGTGACATACCTCTTAGAATAATAAAACAACCAACAGCACCCCCGACAATTCCAATAACTAAAGCCGTTATAAGAGCATTTTGTAAGAAGTGGAAATTTAGCAAACCATCAATAAATTCAGAAATCATTTACATCTCCTTTATAAAATAAACTGTTACCGTAGGTTTTACGGAGATTATCCTCATTAAAAACAAGATTAGTAGGCCCACTAGCAATCAGTTTACGATTTAGGAGGATAACTTGGTCAAAATAATGAGGAACTTTGCTCAAATCATGGTGGACAATAAGAATAAGCTTACCTTTGTCCCTAAGTTCTCTCAAGGTGTTCATGATAATATCTTCGCTAACAGAGTCAATCCCTACAAAGGGTTCATCTAATAAAATAATATCAGCCTCTTGTACAAGACAACGAGCGATTAGAACACGTTGAAATTGGCCTCCTGATAATTGGCTTATTTGTCGATGGGCCAAATCATTTAGACCAAGTAGTGTTAAAGCATCTGTGACCTTAGACCAATCACTCTTAGATAGACGTTTAAAGAACTTGGTTTTGGGATAGAGTCCTAGAGAGATGCATTCTCTGACAGTAATCGGAAAGTTAAAATCAATATCAGCCTTCTGTGCAACATAGGAAATACGATTCAATTGCTGACGAATCGGTTGTTTATTGAAAAGGATTTTTCCAGAGTGAGGAATAATACCAATTAATGCTTTAATTAGAGTTGATTTACCAGCACCATTTGGTCCAATAATTCCAGTAATACTAGGTCCCTCCAAGTTTAAGGTGATATTATCCAGAGCTAATGTCTGTTGGTAAGACACATTAATATTTTCAATTTGAATCATTAGCTACCTCCTTGAGTTTAATATACTTTAAAACAAAAATTAAGTCAAGTTAACTTTTATAATTAATTGAACTTAATTATTTACTGTTATCAAGATGACAGAGGATAGTGAATGAGAGAACACTTTTTATATCAAATATTCAGCCTGCTCAAACTGTTTGATATTTGGGAGAGGCAACAAGGAATGTTATTTTCTACAATTTGTACGATCTTACTCTGTATTTCAAGAAATCTTTAGTTTTTATTTTGAAAAACTAGTCATATTTCCTTATTTCTGGCATAATAGATGTATGAAACTAACGATTCAACGAATGGCTCGGATAGCCATTCTGTCAGCTCTGGCAGTAGGATTGCGGTCAGCATTTATAGGATTGCCAAATATTCAGCCTATTACAGCTATGTTTTTTGTGGCTGTTCTTTACTTGGGTTTGGTAGATGGTCTGTTGATTATGGCTTTAACCATGTCCATCTCAGGATTCATCTTTGGTTTTGGTCCTTGGGTCTTTAATCAGATTCTGGCCTTCGGCGTCTTGATGGCTCTTTGGAGTTTGATTGCACCTAGGTTGTCACTTGTTTGGCAGATTGCTTTGGTAACTCTCTTGTCCTTTCTCTATGGGGTTCTCATGGATTATAGCTATGGCCTCCTATTTAGAAGTGGGATTACCTTTGTTATTTCTGGTCTGCTTTACGACACCTATCATGCAGTATCGACGCTTCTATTCTATCCATTCATCCAGTCTATTTTTAGGAGGTTTTTGAAATGAAAAAATTATTGACCTATATTTTTCTTGCCGTATCACTTGTTACTTTAGCAGCCTGTGGAAAAAATGAGGCAGCTAAACTTACTAGCAGCACAAATAATCATCAGTCTAAGGTTCAAGGTCAAGTGACTTTGATTTTGAAAACAGATAAGGAAAGTAAGAAAAAATCAGTAGAAATCCAAAAAGGTGATACAGTACTTGATGTCTTGGAAGAAGTATATCCTGTTCAAGAAAACGATGGCTTCATCACTGAGATCGATGGTATTTCTCAAGATAAAGATAAGGGAATCTATTGGATGTTTGATGTCAATGGTAAACTTGGTGAAAAAGCAGCCAACCAACTTAAGGTTGAAGATGGCGATGAAATCAAATTCTATCAAGAAAAGTATAATTAAGATTCTGAACTCTGTTTCAGAGTCTTTTTTATAAAGTTCGGAAATAGCCTTGAAAATTTGTTTGAAAAAGTCGGAAAATTGCAAAATAACTGACGATTTAAAGGAAAATAGTTTACTTTTGTTTTAAAAGTGATATGATAAGAGGGTACTACATAAAGTAAGGAGAATAAGGTTTGGCTTTTAACAAATTGGAAAGCAGTAACAACCAGGAAATCATCTCTGAAGAAGTTGGTATCTTGAAAGAATTGTTGGATGATGCAACACGAGGCATGGCTGGAGAGCAAGGTCTCACAACTATCCAACATTTGGTTGAACTTTATGATGAAGGTGACTATGTGGCCCTTACACAAGCCATTTCAGAAATGACAAATGACGATATGGTCGTTGCATCACGTTATTTCTCTTTGTTACCTCTTTTGATTAATATCTCTGAAGACGTGGATTTGGCTTATGAAGTCAACCACAAGAACAATATTGATGAATCTTATCTAGGTAAGTTGTCTGAAACCTTTGATGTTGTCGCTGAAAGTGAAAATGCACGTGACATTCTTGAACATGTCAATGTCGTGCCGGTATTGACAGCCCACCCAACTCAGGTTCAACGTAAAACCATGCTTGAATTGACTAACCACATTCACGAACTTCTCCGTAAGCATCGTGATGTTAAGGCTGGTCTTATCAACAAGGATAAATGGTATGCAGATTTGCGTCGTTATGTAGAAATCATGATGCAAACAGATATCATTCGTGAGAAAAAACTTAAGGTTAAAAACGAAATCACTAACGTTATGGAGTATTATAACTCCTCATTGATTAAGGCGATTACGAACTTATCGCATGAATTCAAACGTTTAGCGGTTGAAAAAGGTATCAAACTTGACAATCCAACACCTATTACTATGGGGATGTGGATTGGTGGTGACCGTGACGGGAACCCATTTGTAACAGCAGAAACTCTTAAACTTTCTGCCACTGTACAAAGTGAAGTTATCCTTAACTACTATATTGAAAAAGTTGATAATCTTTACCGTTCGTTCTCCCTCTCATCACGCTTGACTGAGGTTTCAGATACAGTAGCAGAGATGGCGAAACATTCTCCAGATACATCTGTTTATCGTGAAAATGAACCTTACCGTCGTGCTTTCAGTTACATCCAGTCTAAGTTGATTCAGACACTTCTTTTCTTTAAAGAAGGAAACTTTAGCAAGGAAAGAGTTGCTAAACGTCTTTCTGAAAATGTTCGTCTAGGCTCAGCTTCAACGGGTGAAGTAGTAGCTGATTATGTGCAACAACGTCTCAGCCAAAGTCTTCAAGCTGTCTCACAACAAACGACTGAATTTTATGAAACAGCTGAGGATTTCCATGATGATCTTTTGGCAATCAAAAATTCACTTCTTGAAAACGACGATGCTGTCTTAATTTCAGGTGATTTTGAAGAGCTTCTCCAAGCTGTAGAAGTCTTTGGTTTCTATCTTGCTACAATCGATATGCGTCAGGATTCAAGCGTTCATGAAACTTGTGTGGCAGAATTGCTTAAGTCTGCTAATATTGTTGATAACTATAGTGAATTGACTGAGGTTGAAAAGGTTGCGGTTCTTCTCAAAGAATTGCAAGAAGATCCTCGTACTTTGTCATCAACTAATGTGCCTAAGTCAGAAATTCTTGAAAAAGAATTGGCAATCTTCCGTACAGCTCGTCTCTTGAAAGACTATATTGGTGAAGATGTCATCAAACAACATATCATTTCTCACACTGAGAGCGTTTCTGATATGTTTGAGTTGGCTATCCTTCTTAAAGAAGTTGGCTTGGTTGATACAGAACGTGCGCGTGTCCAAATCGTTCCACTTTTTGAAACTATCGAAGACTTGGAAAACTCTAATGATATCATGAAACAATACCTTGGTTATGATATCGTTAAACGTTGGATTAAAAATAGTAACAATTACCAAGAAATCATGTTGGGTTACTCAGACTCTAACAAAGATGGTGGTTACTTGTCATCTGGTTGGACCCTCTACAAGGCTCAAAATGAATTGACTAAGATTGGGGAAGAGCGTGGTATTAAGATTACCTTCTTCCATGGTCGTGGTGGTACTGTTGGTCGTGGTGGTGGCCCATCATATGATGCCATTACTTCTCAACCATTTGGTACAATCAAAGACCGTATCCGCTTGACTGAACAAGGTGAGGTTATCGGTAATAAATATGGCAACAAGGATGCTGCTTACTACAATCTTGAAATGCTTGTTTCAGCTGCTCTTGACCGTATGGTGACACGTCAAATTGCCGATCCAGAAGAATTGGTTGATTTCCGTGAGGTTATGGACGGAATTGTTCACGATTCAAATGTTATTTATCGTGACCTTGTCTTTGGAAACGAACATTTCTATGATTACTTCTTTGAAGCAAGCCCTATTAAAGAAGTCTCAAGTTTGAATATCGGTTCTCGTCCAGCGGCTCGTAAGACTATTACTGAGATTTCTGGTCTGCGTGCGATTCCTTGGGTATTCTCATGGTCACAAAACCGTATCATGTTCCCAGGTTGGTATGGTGTGGGTTCTGCCTTTAATCGCTTTATCCAAGCTGAAGAAGGCAACCTCGAGAAACTTCAACATATGTTTGAAACATGGCCATTCTTCCGTTCACTTTTGTCAAACGTAGACATGGTGCTTTCAAAATCAGATATGAATATCGCCTTCCACTATGCACAATTGGCAGAAAGTGAAGAAGTTCGTAGTGTCTTCAATATTATTTTGGATGAGTGGCAGTTGACTAAAGATGTCATTCTTGCGATTGAAAAACATGATGGCTTCCTAGATGAGAGTCCGTCACTTAAAGCAAGTTTGGACTTCCGTTTGCCATACTTCAATGTCTTGAACTACATCCAAATTGAATTGATTAAACGTCTTCGTAACAATGATTTGACCGATGACGAAATTAGCCTTATTCACATTACCATCAATGGTATTGCAACAGGTCTTCGTAACTCTGGTTAATCAAGTAAAGTTCATCACTTTAGTGGTGGGCTTTTTGTTATGAGAAAATTTCTGTTATAATAGGACCATGATTGCTATGGAAACGATTGAAAAGCTGTCCAAAGAAAAGCTTCCCATGATAACTGTCTTGGCTGGTGAAGATTTAGGGCAGTATAGTCAAGCTAAAGAAAAATTTTTAAAACAAATTGGTTTCGATCCCAGTGACTTGACCTATTCTTATTTTGATATGTCAGAGACTGATTATCATGATGCTGAGCTCGATTTAGAAAGTATGCCTTTTTTTGCAGATGAGAAGGTGGTCATTTTTGATCATTTCGCAGATATGACTACTGCTAAAAAGTCGTATCTGGATGAGAAAGAGTTGAAGCGTCTTGAAAATTATCTTGAGTCTCCTGTTGAAACAACTCGTCTTGTCTTAATGTCTGCAGGAAAGCTAGATGGAAAGCGTCGTTTAGTCAAACTTCTCAAACGTGATGCCATGGTGCTTGAAGCTAGTCCTTTAAAAGATGCAGAACTTAGAACCTATTTTCAAAAGCAGGCGCATCAAGAGGGGCTTACTTTTGATACAGGAGTTTTTGAGGAACTTTTGATCAAGTCAAATTTTGATTTTTCAGATGTTCAAAAAAACTTAGCTTTTCTAAAGGGATATAAAACTGAAGGGAATATCTCATCACAGGACATTGCGGAGGCCATTCCGAAAAGTTTGCAAGATAACATTTTTGATATGACGCAACTTCTTATACGAGGACAGATTCAGAGCGTTCGTGAATTGGTTCATGATTTACGGCTGCAGGGTGAAGATGAGATTAAGTTGATTGCTGTTATGTTGGGACAGTTTCGTACCTATTTACAGGTTAAACTTTTATCTGCTCAAGGTAAAAGTGAGCAGCAAATTGTTTCAAGTCTCTCAGATTATCTAGGGCGTAAAGTTAATCAGTTTCAGGTTCGTTTCGCACTGAGAGATAGCCGTCCCTTATCAGTAGCATTCTTAAAGATGACGATTAAGATTTTAGTAGAGACAGATTACCAGATAAAAACAGGAACTTTAGATAAAGACTACTTGTTTGATTTAGCACTTTTAAAAATTCTATCAAACCGCTAGAGGTTTAGAGTTTTCTATGATTTTGTAAGCAAAATTTTTGAAAGCTCTACCACTTTGCGGTAAAATGAAGAAAAAATGAAAAGAGGACCTTTACTATGGCAATTATTCTTCCAGACCTTCCTTACGCATATGATGCTTTGGAACCATACATTGATGCTGAAACAATGACTCTTCACCACGATAAACACCATGCAACTTATGTAGCAAATGCTAATGCTGCTCTTGAAAAACACCCAGAAATTGGTGAAGACCTTGAAGCACTTTTGGGTGATGTGGAACAAATCCCAGCTGATATTCGTCAAGCACTTATTAATAATGGTGGTGGACACCTTAACCACGCACTTTTCTGGGAACTTTTGTCTCCTGAAAAACAAGAACCAACTGCTGAAGTAGCAGCTGCTATTAACGAAGCTTTCGGATCATTTGAAGCCTTCCAAGAAGCTTTCACAGCAGCAGCAACAACTCGTTTTGGTTCAGGTTGGGCATGGCTTGTTGTTAACAATGAAGGTAAACTTGAAGTTGTTTCAACTGCTAACCAAGACACTCCTATCTCAGACGGTAAGAAACCAATCTTGGCGCTTGATGTTTGGGAGCATGCTTACTACCTAAACTACCGTAACGTACGTCCAAACTACATCAAAGCTTTCTTTGAAATCATTAACTGGAATAAAGTTGCTGAGCTTTATGCAGCAGCTAAATAAGTTTAAAATTATCCTCACTATTGGGGATAATTTTTTGTAATATGATTGTAAAATCTCCTTGCTTTTTAGTGAATTATAGCTTAAACTATTATTGTTATGAAAAAAAAGAAAAAACATTCAAGCAAGAAGTACAGTGGAAGTCGCCGAAAAACTAAAGATAAAAAGAAAGATTCGGTAAAACAAGACCTTCAACAAGACGTCAAGAAAGACACTAAAGATACTAAAAAAGATGTCAAAAAAGGCGCTAAAAAGGCCAACAAAAAAGAAGCGAAAAAAGATACAAAAAAGGTTTCTAAAAAATCAGCAGACAAAAAAGTAGCTGAAGAAACAGTAGTACCAGTTGAGCACAAGGAAAAAGAAACAAAAACTGAAACCTTGGCACTTAGAAGTAAACGCTCTAAGAAATCTAAATCAAAATCATCTCGTGATGATAAAAAAGCATATCTTATCTTAGCCTTCCTAGGTGTTCTGGTAATACTTTTGTTTGTTGCCATGCTTGCTTTAGCAGGACGTGGGAAAAAAGCTGGTCACACCGGTAGCCTTGGAAATATCTTCGGCTCTAGTTCTAAAGTCACTAAAAAAGAAGACAAAGAAAAAGAGGAAAAAGTAACTCCAACTAATAAATCAGCCGAAGCTAAACAAGCAGTCATGGAAGCAGATGCAGATACCATGTATGGTAATGGATTGTATTATGATTATGCTAACATGACATTGAACCAAGTGGTTGAAGCTTTTATGGCTGACCAAGGTATCGAGTCTAGCCAAATTGCCTTTTCATATAAAAATACCAAGACAAATGAGCAATTCTCTATGAATGATACTCAGCCAATGACTGCAGGATCAACTTATAAATTGCCACTAAACATGCTTGTCATGGATGAGGTTAACAAAGGTAAACTTTCTTTAACTGAACGTTTTGATATTACTAATACTGAGTATGAATACCAAGGTGAACATGATAATTATGTTGCTGCTTTCGGTGGTTCAATGACTATTCCAGAAATGCAAGAGTACTCTCTTGTTTACTCTGAGAATACTCCTGCCTACGCTTTGGCGGAGCGCCTTGGTGGTATGGAAAAATTCTATGGCATGCTCGATAAATACGGTAAATCAAAAGGTGAAGTGAAAACTATCCAAATGCATGGTAATAAGACAACGACGGATTATTACATCCAAGTTTTGGATTACCTTTGGAAACACCAAGATAATTACAAGGATATTCTCCACTACATTGGTGAGTCATTCCCTAATGAGTACTACAAGACATATCTTCCTAATCTGACAATTTATCAAAAACCAGGTTATGTCCGTGAAGCACTTAACGTTGATGCTATCGTTATGGAAGATACACCTTATATGGTTGCAATCTATACACGTTACCTTGGTGGATCAACTGAAAATTCAGATGAAATCAGCGGTTGGGGTCTCCAACAATTAGGAATGCTCTCTTATGTTATTAATGAGTGGCACCGTGTTAATATGAACTAATAAAGAAAGCCGAGTTTATCGGCTTTTTTCTATACAATTGAATAAAAGGTAAGAAGTACAATCCCTAGAAAAAGAAATGGGACAAATGCGATACATTCCTTAAGATTTCTTCGTATAAGGAAGTACGCTAGCCCTAATAGGCACGCAAGCTCGATAGTTAGAAGTATTTTTGAAAATGGGAAAATAAGTGAGGCACTTGCTAAGTAGAGAAAATCACCTTCCCCAATGTTTAGATGTTTTATAAAAGAAAGGAAAGCGAGGATTATCCCTATGGCAAATGTGAGGTAATAGTTGCCCATGAATAGGAGTGGGACTGTTCCAACTATCCAAATCAGAAGTGGATAGGATTTCTGTTTCAAATCAAAAATAGATAAACAAAGGCTGAAGTAAAGAAAGTAGGTTACTTCAAGACTTAAAAAGTCATAGAAATATAGAAGACATATTACCCCACAAAATATTTCCATAAAGAGGTAACGAAAAGGGATAGGAGACTGACATGAACGACATCGAGATCTTAAGAAAAGTTGTGAGAGGATAGGAATCATCTCGGAAAAACGCAACTGATGCTTGCAATGGCTACAGTGACTACTAGGAAAAATAATCGAGTTCTCAGGAAAACGATCACAAACTAGTCCGATAAATGAGCCTAAGGAGGCTCCTAGAAAAAAATAAATAATGCTTAACATACCTAATTATTCGAAAAAGAATGAGAAAAAGCATTTCACTTGCATATTATTTAGAAATATTCTAAAATAAAAGTGTAAATAATAGTAATTCTAAATAAGGAGAATTAATATGGTAGATTCAATTAAAGAAACAATCAATGAAACAGTTAACCAACAAGCTGAAACTCCAACAAATACAAAAACTAAAGCAGTTTTGAATCAAGCAGTTGCTGATTTGTCTGTAGCAGCTTCAATTGTTCACCAAGTTCATTGGTATATGCGTGGTCCTGGTTTCCTCTATCTTCATCCAAAAATGGATGAATTGATGGATAGTTTGAATGCTCATCTTGATGTTATTAGTGAACGTTTGATTACTATCGGTGGGGAACCATACTCAACTTTGGTAGAATTTTCATCTAATTCAGGCTTGACTGAAACTACTGGTACATTTGATAAGCCAATGTCTGATCAAATTCAATTATTGGTTGATACATACAAATATTTGTCAGTATTGTTCCAAGTTGGTTTGGATATCACAGATGAAGAAGGAGATGCTCCTTCAAATGATATCTTCACTGCAGCTAAATCTGAAATTGATAAGACAATCTGGATGTTGACTGCTGAGCTTGGACAAGCGCCAGGCTTGAGATAAGCATTTTTGAGTTAAGATGATTGTCAAGAGTTCCTCTAAAAGTGTATAATAGATGTAAAATACTTTTAGAAGAAGGGAGGCGGAGATATGTCTGAGCATCGACGTAGTCTAGGCGTTTATGAAGATGTCCTAAATCAGTTAAAAGCTAAGGGAATTCGGTTGACGGAATCTCGTAAAGCTGTTATTCGCTATTTGATGATGTCTGATCAACATCCTAGTGCAGATGTGATATATTATGATCTTCTCCCTGACAATCCTGGGATGAGTTTGGCGACAGTCTATAACAACCTGAAGGTATTGGTTGAAGAAGGAATTGTCTCTGAAATTAAGGTTAATAATGATAATACAACCTATTATGATTTTATGGGACATGATCACTTAAATATTGTTTGTGAAAAATGCGGTCACATTACCGACTTAGACCTACCAATTCCGTCTTTCAAGGAAGAGGTAGAATCACAAATTGGTTTTCGCATTACTCGTGAACAGATGATATTACATGGAATTTGCCCAAACTGTCAATAACCTGAGTCTTAATGACTTAGGTTTTTTAAGTCTTGAAGTATACAATAATCTGTAAAGGTTTTCAAAACTATCTTGTCATGGCAGAAGCTTTTTGCTAAAATATTGCTATGAAAACTTTATATGACGTTCAACAGTTGTTGAAACAGTTTGGCATAGTGGTTTACCTAGGGAAAAGGCTCTATGATATCGAAATGATGAAGATTGAATTAGAAGCCCTCTACCAGAATGGTTTAGTGGACAAGGACAACTATCTTACTGCTGAAATGATTTTACGACGTGAACATCGCATTGAAATGGAGAAAGAAAATGGCTAAAAAACTCTTAGGAATTGACCTTGGTGGAACAACTGTTAAGTTTGGTATTTTGACTTCGGAAGGTGAAGTGCAAGAAAAATGGGCTATTGAGACAAATACGCTTGAAAATGGTCGCCACATCGTTCCTAACATTGTAGAATCTTTGAAACACCGTTTGGAAATGTATGGACTTACTGCTGAAGACTTCATTGGAATTGGTATGGGATCTCCAGGTGCAGTTGACCGTGAAAATAAAACAGTAACGGGTGCTTTTAACTTGAACTGGGCAGATACTCAAGAAGTTGGCTCTGTCATTGAAAAAGAACTTGGTATTCCATTCGCTATTGATAATGATGCTAATGTGGCTGCACTGGGGGAACGTTGGGTTGGTGCTGGTGCTAACAATCCAGATGTTGTCTTTGTAACATTGGGTACAGGTGTTGGTGGCGGTGTTATCGCTGATGGTAATTTAATTCATGGTGTTGCCGGTGCTGGTGGTGAAATTGGTCACATTATTGTTGAACCTGAAACAGGATTTGAATGTACATGCGGAAACAAGGGGTGTTTGGAAACTGTAGCTTCAGCAACAGGTGTTGTACGTTTAGCACGTCATTTGGCAGAAGGATACGAAGGGAACTCTTCTATTAAAGCTGCTGTAGATAATGGTGAGCAAGTGACAAGTAAAGATATCTTCGTAGCTGCTGCTGAAGGTGATAAGTTTGCTAATAGCATTGTTGATAAAGTCTCTCAATACCTCGGACTTGCAACAGCAAACATTTCAAACATTCTTAACCCAGATTCAGTTGTAATCGGTGGTGGTGTTTCAGCAGCTGGTGAATTCTTGCGTAGCCGTGTTGAAGGATACTTTACACGTTATGCATTCCCACAAGTTCGCCGTACAACAAAAGTGAAATTAGCAGAGCTTGGAAATGATGCTGGTATTATTGGAGCTGCTAGTCTTGCACTTACAATTGATAACTAATGACAGAAGGTGTGTCTGACCAATTATAGGTGGACAGCACCTTTTTCTTGTTGAAAAACGTTTACAATCAGCTGAGCTCTGCCATTTTGTTGAAAATGTGGTATACTTTAAAAGTTGAAATAAAAATTAAAGAGGAAAAAATGACTAAACTTAGAGAAGATATCCGTAACGTAGCCATCATTGCCCACGTTGACCACGGTAAAACAACACTTGTTGATGAATTGTTGAAACAATCACACACTCTTGATGAGCGTAAAGAGCTTGATGAGCGTGCAATGGACTCAAACGATCTTGAAAAAGAACGTGGAATTACAATTCTTGCCAAAAATACAGCTGTTGCTTATAACGGTACACGTATCAACATCATGGATACACCAGGTCACGCGGACTTCGGTGGAGAAGTTGAACGTATCATGAAAATGGTTGATGGGGTTGTCCTTGTTGTCGATGCCTACGAAGGTACAATGCCTCAAACACGTTTTGTGCTGAAAAAAGCGCTTGAGCAAAACTTGACACCTATCGTTGTTGTTAACAAGATTGATAAACCATCAGCACGTCCTGAAGAAGTTGTTGATGAAGTTCTTGAACTCTTCATCGAGCTTGGTGCCGATGATGATCAGTTGGAATTCCCAGTTGTGTATGCGTCAGCGATTAACGGTACATCATCATTGTCAGATAACCCTGCTGATCAAGAGCACACTATGGCTCCAATCTTTGACACTATTATTGATCACATCCCAGCTCCTGTAGATAACTCAGATGAACCTCTTCAATTCCAAGTGTCGCTTCTTGACTACAATGATTTCGTTGGTCGTATCGGTATTGGACGTATCTTCCGTGGAACTGTAAAAGTTGGTGACCAAGTTACCCTTTCAAAACTTGACGGAACAACAAAGAACTTCCGTGTTACTAAACTTTTCGGTTTCTTTGGTTTGGAACGTCGTGAAATTGAAGAAGCAAAAGCTGGTGATTTGATTGCCATCTCAGGTATGGAAGACATCTTCGTTGGTGAAACAATTACACCAACTGATGCTGTTGAACCATTGCCAGTTCTTCGTATTGACGAACCAACACTTCAAATGACTTTCTTGGCGAATAACTCACCATTTGCCGGCCGTGAAGGTAAACACGTGACATCACGTAAGGTTGAAGAGCGTCTTTTGGCAGAGTTGCAAACAGACGTTTCTCTTCGTGTTGATCCAACTGATTCTCCAGATAAATGGATTGTATCAGGTCGTGGTGAATTGCACTTGTCTATCCTTATTGAAACAATGCGTCGTGAAGGATACGAACTTCAAGTGTCTCGTCCAGAAGTTATCATCAAAGAAATTGATGGCGTGAAATGTGAGCCATTTGAACGTGTTCAAATTGATACTCCAGAAGAGTACCAAGGTTCTATCATCCAAGCCCTTTCAGAACGTAAAGGTGACATGCTTGATATGCAAATGGTTGGTAACGGTCAAACTCGCCTTATCTTCCTTGTACCAGCTCGTGGACTTATCGGATTCTCTACGGAATTCTTGTCTATGACACGTGGTTACGGTATCATGAACCATACCTTCGACCAATACTTGCCAGTTGTTGCTGGTGAAATTGGTGGACGTCACCGTGGTGCCCTCGTTTCTATCGATACAGGTAAAGCGACAACTTACTCAATTATGCGTATTGAAGAACGTGGTACAATCTTTGTTAACCCAGGTACTGAAGTTTATGAAGGTATGATTGTTGGTGAAAATGCTCGTGAAAATGACCTTGGTGTCAATATCACTACAGCAAAACAAATGACAAACGTGCGTTCAGCAACTAAGGACCAAACGGCTGTTATCAAGACTCCACGTATCTTGACTCTTGAAGAATCACTTGAATTCTTGGATGATGATGAATACATGGAAGTAACGCCTGAATCTATCCGCTTGCGTAAACAAATTTTGAATAAAGCAGAGCGTGATAAAGCCAATAAACGTAAGAAAAAAGCAGCAGAAGCTGAATAATATATAGAGAGGAGAAGAGATGTTTTATCTGATTGTTGCTGTATTGATTGCATCATTCTATTTCTTTATTGCACCAAAGTCGGTAAAAAACACCATGAATCTTCTCTTTGTCATGGCTACCTTAGCATTGCTCCTACTTTTAGCAGTGCTATCAATCATTAAATTCTTCAGCCTACCTGGTGAGTTCTTTGTTACAGTTGGAATGCTTGTATTGAGCTACTTCACCTTGAAAGATTTTTTCGCCATGTCGGAGCTTAATCATGAAAAAGCTGAGCATGAAGATAAATAAGTAGCATGAGATTAAAAGTCAGTCTGATAGATTGGCTTTTTCTTTTACCAAGAAGAGGTAACTCCTTGAAATAGCTTGGGATAAAGGGTAAAATGATTATGATACAATTTGAGAGAATGGACGAATTATGAAATCAGTAACACAATTTGAGAATAAAAAAGTTTTGGTCCTTGGCTTGGCTAAATCTGGCGAAGCAGCTGCCCGCCTATTGGCTAAGTTGGGTGCTATTGTCACAGTAAATGATGGTAAACCATTTGAGGAAAATCCATCGGCTCAAGCCCTTCTTGAAGAAGGCATTAAGGTTGTCTGTGGCGGACATCCTCTTGAACTTTTGGATGAAAATTTTGAATTAATGGTGAAAAATCCTGGAATTCGTTATGACAATCCAATGGTAGCTCGTGCACTAGAAAAAGGTATTCCTGTTTGGACTGAAGTGGAATTGGCCTATCTAGTATCTGAAGCACCTATTATCGGTATTACAGGGTCAAATGGTAAGACAACAACGACAACTATGATTGCTGATGTCCTAAATCATGGTGGTAAATCAGGTGTCTTGTCTGGGAATATTGGTTTCCCTGCGTCAGAAGTTGCACAGTCA
Source organism: Streptococcus sp. 22.1 (assembly GCF_016648645.1). Taxonomy (NCBI): domain Bacteria; kingdom Bacillati; phylum Bacillota; class Bacilli; order Lactobacillales; family Streptococcaceae; genus Streptococcus; species Streptococcus sp. 22.1. The sequence goes on from NZ_JACLQK010000003.1 coordinate 52,363, forward strand.
GTAACTAATCAAGATACCTTAGTTATGGAATTATCTTCTTTCCAATTGATGGGGATTGACAGCTTCCATCCACATATTGCTGTGATTACTAACTTGATGCCGACACATATTGACTATCATGGTAGTTTTGAAGCATATGTGGCTGCCAAGTGGAATATTCAAAATCAAATGACTGTGGATGATTTTGTTGTTTTGAACTTCAATCAAGATTTAGCTAAGGAATTAGCTACACAAACTAAGGCACAAGTAGTTCCATTCTCAACAGTGGAAAAAGTAGATGGTGCCTATCTTGAAAATGGTGCTCTTTACTTCAAAGGTGAATTAGTGATGCAAGCTGATGAAATTGGCGTTCCTGGTAGTCACAATGTTGAAAATGCCTTGGCAACTATAGCTGTAGCAAAATTGTCAGGTATTTCAAACCAAGCTATAAAGGAAACCCTCGCAAGTTTTGGTGGTGTTAAGCACCGTCTCCAATTCGTTGATACTATCGATGAAGTGAAATTCTATAATGATAGTAAGTCAACTAATATTTTAGCGACACAAAAAGCACTTTCTGGTTTTGATAATAGTAAAGTTATTTTGATTGCTGGTGGTTTGGACCGTGGTAATGAATTTGATGAACTCATTCCTGACATTACCGATCTTAAGAAAATGGTGATTTTAGGGGAATCAGCTCCTCGTGTCAAGCGTGCTGCTGATAAAGCAGGAGTAACTTATCTTGATGCCAAAGATGTGGCAGATGCGACACGTATTGCTTTTGATCAAGCCAGTGCAGGAGATGTTGTCTTGTTGAGCCCTGCAAATGCAAGCTGGGATATGTACAAGAATTTCGAAGTGCGTGGTGACGAATTTATCACAACTGTTGAGCAATTGAAGGGATAGGCTATGGCAAAAGCGAAAAAAATTGTTTTTACCGGTGGTGGAACTGTTGGACATGTGACTTTAAATCTTATCTTAATTCCAAAATTTCTAAAAGATGGATGGGAAGTGCACTATATTGGTGATAAGCACGGAATTGAACACGAGCAAATTGATAAATCTGGCTTGGATGTGACGTTCCATAGTATTGCTACAGGTAAACTACGTCGTTATTTCTCATGGCAAAATATGTTGGATGTCTTTAAAGTTGGTTGGGGGATTCTACAGTCAATTGCAATTATTGCCAAGATTCGTCCTCAAGCACTCTTTTCAAAAGGTGGATTTGTCTCAGTGCCACCGGTAATTGCTTCTAAGTTATTAGGTGTTCCTGTATATGTGCATGAGTCTGATCTTTCTATGGGCTTGGCCAATAAGATTGCCTATAAATTTGCGACTACTATGTTTACGACTTTTGAACAATCTAAAGGATTGGCGAAGACAAAACATATAGGTGCTATTACAAAGGTAGGGATGGCAACGTCCAATCAGTCTGATGCTCTGGATAAGATTAAAGTACAGTTTGATGACAAGTTAAAAACTGTCCTTTTCATAGGTGGATCAGCTGGTGCAAAGGTATTTAATGATTTTATTAGTAATACTCCACAACTGACTGAAAAATATAATGTCATTAATATTTCTGGGGACTCTTCATTGAATACCTTAGAACGTCATCTTTATAGAGTTGATTATGTGACAGATTTGTATCAACCTCTTATGGATGCGGCAGATTTAGTTGTCACTCGTGGTGGTTCAAATACGATTTTTGAATTGTTAGCTATGAAAAAACTTCATTTAATTATTCCTTTAGGGAAAGAAGCTAGCCGAGGAGATCAACTTGAAAATGCTGCCTATTTTGAACGAAAAGGTTACGCACGTCAATTACAGGAAGCAGAGTTAAGTTGGGAAACCTTAAATCATGAGCTTGAACAACTTGTTGAACATGCAGAGACTTACAAAGAAGCTATGGCTAAATCTGAGGAAATTACTTCTCCTGATGATTTTTATAACCTATTAGTGACTAGTATTTCAAAAAAATAAAGGAATTTCATGGCAAAAAAGGATCAAGAATCACAAGAAAAACAAGTTCTCACAGAGTGGCAGAAGAGAAACCTCGAATTTTTGAGAAAAAAAGAAACCGAAGATTCTGAAGAATTTGCGAATGGAAAGGTCGTTCATTCAGAAGGGGCGACTTCAAATGAGAGCCAACCACCAGTGAAAAAGAAGGTTAGAAAGAAAAAAAAGACCAAAAAGAAGAAACGAAAAAAAGGGAATACGAGTAGTAATATTCCAATTGCACAACAAAATCTTGCGGGACTAGTTATTTTTATCGCTGCAATCCTAATCGTATTTTCACTTTTCTTTATTTCACCTTGGTCAAAACAAAAGGTTCTCACTGTATCAGGAACAAAAAATGCTCTACCAGAAGATGTGAAAGTTGCAAGTGGAATTCTTGATACAGACTATATCACTCATGTCTTTTTCAACCAAGGAAAGGTTGCATCAACTGTTGAAAAAACCAATGTTTGGGTTAAAAAGGCTACAGTAACTTATAGTTTTCCAAATCAATTTAATATTGCAGTAAAAGAATACCCAATTGTTGCTTATCGTCAAACTACAAATGGTTATGTTTCTATTCTTGAAAGTGGTAAGACAGGAGGAACGGTTTCAACTAGCAATCTACCTGATAAATTCATCACTTTAAAGATGGATGACGAGAAGAAAATCGAAGATTTAGTAAAAGAATTAAATAAACTTGATTCAAAAATCAAGAATAATATTCAAATTATTAATCTTACGCCAACTAAAGCAACTTCAGATTTACTAACAATTGAGCTGTATGATGGCAATTCCATTCGTGTTCCTCTTTCTCAATTAACGGTTAAGCTCCCTTACTACGAGAAAATTAAGAGCCAACTTTCAGATGGAAGTATTGTTGATATGGAAGTTGGACTTTATACAACGACTCCTGAGGTTGAATCATCAAAAACTGATGGGGATAAAAAGAAAGACAAAGAAAAGACTGATAAAAAGGAAGAAAATACAACTTCTGAAGAAGATCAAGATACTACAACATCAACTGAACAGCATTCTGAAGAAGAGTCTAATTCTGAAAATCCGGGTATTCAAGGACAGGAAAATCCAACTGTTGGTCAAGAAACAACTCTTCGTCCTTCCCCTGCTCAAGGCTAATATTGAATAATAAAAAACGTAAAATGCTGACATTTTACGTTTTTTTATGGTACAATAGTATCCGAATAATTCTGTTTTTATACAGTTTACAAAGATATTGAATGGAAAGATTGAGAGGTCGAGTGAATGGCTAGAGATGGCTTTTTTACAGGATTAGATATAGGAACTAGCTCGATTAAGGTTCTTGTTGCTGAGTTTATTGATGGATCAATGAATGTCATCGGGGTAAGTAATGTTAAGAGTTCTGGTGTGAAAGATGGCATCATTGTTGACATTGACGCTGCAGCGAAAACAATCAAAACAGCTATTGAACAAGCAGAGGAAAAAGCTGGGATTGTTATTGAGCAAGTGAACGTTGGGCTTCCAGCTAATCTTCTTCAAATTGAGCCTACACAAGGTATGATTCCTGTAACAAGTGAATCAAAAGAAATCAAAGATGAAGATGTTGAAAGTGTTGTTCGCTCAGCCTTGACAAAGAGCATTACACCTGAGCGTGAGGTTATCTCACTAGTTCCTGAAGAGTTTATTGTTGATGGCTTCCAAGGAATTCGTGATCCTCGTGGAATGATGGGGATTCGTCTTGAAATGAGAGGTCTCATTTATACAGGACCAACAACAATTCTTCACAACCTTCGTAAGACAGTTGAACGTGCTGGTATTCAAGTAGAGAATATTATCATCTCTCCTCTTGCAATGACACGTGCTGTTCTGAATGAAGGTGAACGTGAGTTTGGTGCTACTGTTATTGATATGGGTGGAGGTCAAACAACTGTTGCAAGCATGCGTGCTCAAGAACTTCAATTTACCAATATTTATTCTGAAGGTGGCGAGTACATCACTAAGGATATTTCAAAAGTTTTGAAGACTTCAATGCAGATTGCTGAAGCGCTTAAGTTCAATTTTGGTAATGCAGATATTGAAGAAGCAAGCGAAACAGAAACTGTCCAAGTAGAGGTTGTAGGTGAGAATTCACCTGTTGAAATTACAGAAAAATACCTTGCTGAGATTATCTCAGCTCGTGTGAAGCATATCCTTGATAGAGTTAAACAAGACTTGACTCGAGGACGTCTACTTGATTTGCCTGGTGGCATTGTCCTTGTAGGTGGAACAGCTATCATGCCAGGTGTGGTTGAAGTTGCTCAAGAGATTTTTGAAACAAATGTTAAACTTTACGTGCCAAACCAAGTTGGTATCCGTAATCCAATGTTTGCAAATGTGATTAGTCTTGTTGAGTATGTTGGTCTTCTTACAGAAGTTGACATCATCGCGCAACAGGCTGTGTCTGGTGAAGAGTATCTTCGTCGTAAACCAATCGACAATGAGACTCCTTCCTTGAGTTTTGATAGAACTCCTGCTCCAGCACCTCGAGTGGCTCCTCAACCAAATCCTATTCCTGTTGAGAACACTATTGAGGTACCTCTGCCAGTTGAAGAAGAAAATCATGAACAAAAACAAAAACTTGGTGATCGTGTTCGTGGAATTTTCGGCAGTATGTTTGATTAATTGAATCTAGTAAAAGCGAGGAAATAAAATGAGTTTTTCATTTGATAGCGCATCAGTTCAAGGTGCGGTAATTAAAGTTATCGGTGTCGGTGGAGGTGGCGGAAACGCCATCAACCGAATGATTGAAGAAGGTCTTGCTGGTGTTGAATTTATTGCAGCTAATACTGATATTCAAGCACTCAGTTCTTCTAAAGCAGAAACAGTAATCCAATTGGGTCCTAAATTGACTCGTGGTCTTGGTGCCGGAGGTCAACCTGAAGTTGGTCGTAAGGCAGCTGAAGAAAGTGAAGAAACACTTACAGAAGCACTTACAGGAGCTGATATGGTCTTTATCACTGCTGGTATGGGTGGTGGCTCTGGTACAGGGGCAGCACCAGTTATTGCACGTATTGCGAAAAGTTTGGGTGCATTGACAGTTGCAGTTGTGACACGTCCATTTGGATTTGAAGGTAACAAACGTGGTGCCTTTGCTGTCGAAGGGATTCAAGAGTTGCGTGAGCAAGTTGATACTCTTCTTATTATCTCTAACAATAACCTTCTTGAAATCGTTGATAAGAAAACACCTCTTCTTGAAGCTCTTAGTGAAGCAGATAATGTTCTTCGTCAAGGGGTCCAAGGTATTACAGACCTTATCACTAACCCAGGTTTGATTAACCTCGACTTTGCCGATGTGAAAACAGTTATGGCCAATAAAGGTAATGCACTTATGGGTATCGGTATTGGGTCTGGTGAAGAACGTATTGTTGAAGCTGCACGCAAAGCAATCTATTCACCACTTCTTGAAACTACTATTGATGGTGCAGAAGATGTTATCGTTAACGTAACTGGTGGTCTTGATATGACGCTTACAGAAGCAGAAGAAGCTTCTGAAATTGTTGGTCAAGCAGCTGGTAACGGTGTTAACATTTGGCTTGGTACATCAATCGATGATACATTGAAAGATGAAATCCGTGTAACAGTTGTTGCAACTGGTGTTCGCAAAGATCGTGCTGAAAAAGCATCTGGTATCAAAGCTCAACCACGTAAAGTGACTACAGCTCCTTCACAACCATCAGCTCCTACTCAACAAGTTGTTCAAGAAGAACAACGTCCAGTCTCTCAACCTTCATTTGAACGTCAACCAAATTTTGACTATAATGAAACACCTTCAATGCCACAACCAGGAGTTCGTCCTGCAGTGGCAGCTCCTCAACAAGAGCAGTCAGCTTTTGGTAATTGGGATTTGAGACGTGATAATATTTCTCGTCCTGAAACTGGTCAACTAGATAGTCAATTGACTATGTCTACATTCTCAAGTGATGTTGAAGATGATGATGAATTGGAGACACCACCATTCTTTAAAAATCGTTAATAATGACTATAGAAGAGAATAAAAATAATATTTATCAAGCGGTAAAAGAAGCATGTGAAAAGGCTAATCGCTCTAGTGATGAAGTCAATATTATTGCCGTAACCAAATATGTTTCAAGTGATGTCGCTGAAGAATTGGTTCAAACGGGAATTAAGCACATTGCTGAAAATCGCGTTGATAAATTCTTAGATAAGTATCAAGCTTTAAAAAATTATGATTTGACTTGGCACCTTATTGGTACCTTGCAACGTCGTAAAGTAAAGGATGTTATTAATTTAGTTGATTATTTTCATGCTTTGGATTCTGTTAAATTAGCAGAGGAAATTCAAAAGCGTGCCGACCATACTATTAATTGCTTCCTACAAGTTAACGTTTCAGGGGAGGAATCAAAACATGGTTTTTCAGCTGAAGAACTTGATACTGTTCTAAAACAAATTGAAAATCTTGATAACATTTGTATAGTTGGACTAATGACTATGGCTCCAATTGATGCAGATGCTCAAGAACTTGATAAGATTTTTTCTGAGACAAATGAGCTTAGACAATCAATTCAAGAGAAAAAACTAAAGAATGTTCCTTGTGATCAGTTAAGCATGGGGATGAGTCGAGACTATGACATGGCTATTCAGAATGGATCAACCTTTGTCAGAATAGGCAGTGCATTCTTTAAAGAGAACGGAGAATAACCTTATGGCATTAAAAGACGCAATTGATAAAATTGTTTCATATTTTGATACCGACGAAGTAACAGATTATGAAGATGCTGCTAAAGAACGTCCAGTAAAAGCACGTCCAGTAAAAGCACAGAGACCTGTGCAGACACCACCTCCTCGTCAGCAACGTCAACCTGAGCGTTCTCAGGCAACAGTCCCTCCTCGTCGCCAACATGTTAATTCAGACTTACAGGAAACTCAAGTCCTTCGTAGTTTACCTCTGAGTCGTTCACAAGCAAATCAGGGACCACAACAAATGAATACAACTAAAACAACAATTGCAATTAAATATCCTAAAAAGTATGAAGATGCTCAGGAAATTGTAGAACTATTGATTGAAAATGAATGTGTTTTAATCGATTTTCAATATATGTTGGAAGCGCAAGCTCGTCGTTGTCTTGACTTTATTGATGGTGCTAGCAAGGTACTTACAGGCAACTTGCAAAAAGTTGGCTCTTCAATGTATTTGCTTACGCCAATTAATGTCGTAGTTGACATTGAAGAGATTGGTTTGGCTCACGGCAACCAAGAAGCTAATTTTGACTTCGACATGAAGAGACGTTAAGTGATGTCTGTATTACTTTATGTTATTTGGGCACGTGTTGTTAACGTGATAGAGATTCTTCTTGTAGTCTATGCTTTGTTATCCTGGTTTCCAGGGGCTTATGATACTAGCCTTGGAAGAATCATTAGACAAATTGTTCAACCGATTCTCGCACCATTTCGTCGCCTGAATTTAGCTTTTGCTGGTATTGATTTTTCAATAATCGTAATTGTACTTCTACTAAACTTTTCACTTAGAATTCTTAGATTTATTCTACTCTAATGTCAGATATTAAAAAAATTGAACAGCATTACTCGTTAGATGAACGGCCTTTTCTAGAGAAGGTTAGGGGATTTTGTCATTTAGTTGATGAGAGGTACAGTCCTTACTTAACTGATTTCTTGAATCCTCGTGAAATTCAGATTGTTGAAGAGTTGGCTCATTATTACAATTTAAAATTTTTTGTGAGTTCAACTCTTGAATCTGAAGAGTATGGAAGAGTGATACTTGCTCCCGAATATTACGAGCTTGAAGAAGATGACTTTGAAATTAAACGATTAGAAATCTCATATGCGAGACAGTTCAATAAATTGACACACCCAAAAGTTTTGGGAGCGCTGATTAATCAGCTTGGTCTTGATCGTCAAGTATTTGGAGATATTATTCTTGATGAAGAAGGACGCGTTCAATTTTACATTGCTTCTCATTTAGCAAGTTATGCGATAATGACTATTACTAAGATTGGTAATGTTTCGGTTACTCTAAAAGAAGTAAGTAAAGACGATTGGATTTCAAATCAAGAAAAGTATTCAAAAACTTTTGTCTTACTTTCCAGTATGCGTCTTGATAATGTGTTGGCGACGGTATTAAACTTATCTCGTTCTAACGCCTTAAAACTTATTGCTTCAGGAAAAGTAAAATTAAATTATAGACAAGTTGAGAAGGCTGATCAGGCGGTTATTATTGGTGATATGATTTCGGTTAGAGGTTATGGTCGATTTCGACTAGCTCAACAAGATGGATTTTCAAAGTCCGGAAAAGCTAAAATCGTTATTGAAAGTCTGTTAAGACGGAGAAAAAAAGTAGTTATTTAATTTAAACCATTAAATATGGTAATGAAAAATAAAGGAGGCCTGTAATGGCTATTACAGCACTTGATATTAAAGATAAACAGTTTACAACTAAATTTCGTGGATATAATGAGCAAGAAGTTGATGAATTTCTTGATATTATTGTAGACGATTATGAAGATTTAGTTCGTGACAATCGTGAACTTGCTGCTCGTGTAAAAGAGCTTGAAGAAAAATTGGCTTATTTTGATGAAATGAAAGAATCATTGAGTCAATCAGTTATTTTGGCTCAAGAAACAGCAGAAAAAGTTAAAGCTTCAGCGGCTGACGAATCAGCTAACTTGATTAATAAGGCTAACTTCAATGCTACTCATTTGGTTGAAGAAGCTAAATCTAAGGCATCTGAAATTCTTCGTGATGCAACAGATGAAGCCAAACGTGTTGCCATCGAAACAGAAGAACTTAAACGTCAAAGTCGTGTCTTCCACCAACGCCTATTGGCTGCAGTTGAAGGTCAGCTTAGCTTAGCAAGTGCTCCAGAATGGGGTGAATTGTTGCAACCAACAGCTATTTATCTTCAAAATTCAGATGCTGCCTTTAAAGAAGTTGTTGAAAAAGTTTTGGATGAGCATGTACCTGATTCAAATGATGCAGCTTCATTTGATGCAACTCGTCAATTCACTCCTGATGAAATGGCTGAACTTCAACGTCGCGTTGCTGAAAGTAATAAGCAAGTTGAAGATTTCTCTAGTCCAGAAGTTGATGAAACAAACGAAGTTGTTTCAACTCCAGTTGAGTTTGGTATTCCAGACACTTTCGAGAGTGAAGTGGCAGATTTCCCAACTTCAGCACCAGTAGATGAAGATTTTGATTTGCAACCTGAGACAACAGGTGAAATTAATCTAAACGAAACACAAACGTTTAAATTGAATATTAGCGAATAAGAAAAATACAACTTACCAAGTATATTAACAGCGAGTGGGAGATGGTGTGAGTCCCACATTCCCTATTTGGATAGTTATCATTTTCAAGCATTCTAACTGAAATAAGTAAGTTAGAAGGATGGTCCTCCTTACGGACATATGAGGGAGCAAATTCTTTTGCTCTGAATTAAGGTGGTACCACGAGCTTTCGTCCTTTTTGATGAAGGTTCTTTTTATTTAGTAAATTAAATTAAAGAGGAGATATAATGAAACTCAAAGAAACCTTAAATCTAGGTAAGACAGCCTTTCCAATGCGAGCTGGACTTCCTAACAAAGAACCAATCTGGCAAAAAGAGTGGGAAGATGTCAAGATGTATCAACGTCGTCAAGAGTTGAACCAAGGTAAACCTCACTTCACTCTTCATGATGGTCCTCCTTATGCCAATGGTAATATTCACGTTGGACATGCGATGAATAAAATTTCTAAGGATATCATTGTGCGTTCAAAATCAATGTCTGGTTTCTATGCTCCTTACGTTCCTGGTTGGGACACGCATGGTCTTCCAATTGAACAAGTGTTGGCAAAACAAGGTGTGAAACGTAAAGAACTTGATCGTGCTGAATACCTTAAGATGTGTCGCGATTATGCACTTTCACAGGTTGACAAACAACGTGAAGATTTCAAACGTCTTGGTGTTTCGGCTGATTGGGATAACCCATATGTTACTTTGACACCAGACTATGAGGCTGCACAAATCCGTGTATTTGGTGAGATGGCTAAAAAAGGTTACATCTATCAAGGTGCAAAACCAGTTTATTGGTCATGGTCATCAGAGTCAGCACTTGCTGAAGCCGAAATCGAGTACCATGATTTAGTTTCAACTTCACTTTACTATGCCAATAAGGTTAAGGATGGTAAAGGAGTACTAGACACAGATACATATATCGTAGTTTGGACAACAACACCATTTACAGTAACAGCTTCACGTGGTTTGACTGTTGGTGCTGATATCGAATACGTTCTCGTAAAACCTGCCGGAGAAGACCGTAAATTTGTTGTTGCTTCTGAATTACTTAATAGTCTTTCTGAGAAATTCGGTTGGACAGATGTGGAAGTACTTCAATCATACCGTGGTGAAGAATTAAATAAAATTGTGACTGAACACCCATGGGATACAGAAGTTGATGAGCTTGTTATTCTTGGTGACCACGTTACTACAGATTCAGGTACAGGTATCGTCCATACGGCTCCTGGTTTTGGTGAGGATGACTATAACGTAGGTATTGCTAATGGTCTTGAAGTTGCCGTAACCGTTAATGAGCGTGGTATCATGATGGAAAATGCTGGACCTGATTTTGAAGGTCAGTTCTACGATAAAGTGGCTCCAATTGTTATGGAAAAACTCGGCGATTTACTCCTTGCCAAAGAAGAAATCTCACACTCATACCCATTCGACTGGCGTACGAAGAAACCAATCATCTGGCGTGCAGTACCACAATGGTTTGCATCTGTTTCTAAATTCCGTCAAGAGATTCTGGATGAGATTGAAAAAGTTAAATTCCATTCTGAGTGGGGTAAAGTTCGTCTCTACAACATGATTCGTGACCGTGGTGACTGGGTAATCTCTCGTCAGCGTGCTTGGGGTGTGCCACTCCCAATCTTCTATGCTGAAGATAAAACACCGATCATGACTGAAGAAACTATCGAACATGTAGCTAAACTTTTCGAAGAACACGGTTCAGTTATTTGGTGGGAACGTGATGCCAAAGATCTTCTTCCAGAAGGTTTTACACATCCTGGCTCACCAAACGGCGAGTTTACTAAAGAAACTGACATTATGGACGTATGGTTTGACTCAGGCTCATCATGGAACGGTGTTGTTGTTAACCGTCCTGAGTTAACTTATCCAGCTGACCTCTATCTCGAAGGTTCAGACCAATACCGTGGATGGTTTAATTCATCCCTTATTACATCTGTTGCCAATAATGGTGTTGCACCATATAAACAACTCTTGTCTCAAGGTTTTGCGCTTGATGGTAAGGGTGAGAAGATGTCTAAATCGCTTGGTAACACAATTGCTCCTAGTGATGTTGAGAAACAATTTGGTGCTGAAATTCTTCGTCTTTGGGTAACAAGTGTTGATACAACTAATGACGTTCGTATCTCAATGGATATCCTTAGCCAAGTATCAGAATCTTATCGTAAGATTCGTAACACACTTCGTTTCTTGATTGCCAATACCTCTGACTTCAATCCAACAACTGATGCTGTAGCCTTTGAAGACTTGCGTTCTGTAGATCAGTACATGACTATTCGATTTAACCAATTGGTTAAGACTATTCGTGATGCCTATGCAAACTTTGAGTTCTTGACTATCTACAAAGCCTTAGTTAACTTTATTAACGTTGAGTTGTCTGCCTTCTATCTTGATTTTGCCAAAGATGTGGTTTATATTGAGAGTGCGGAATCACTTGAACGTCGTCAAATGCAAACAGTCTTCTACGATATTCTTGTTAAAATCACAAAACTATTGACACCAATCCTTCCTCACACTGCAGAAGAAATTTGGTCATATCTTGAATTTGAAACAGAAGACTATGTTCAATTGTCAGAGTTGCCAGAAGCAGAAGATTTTGTGGGTCAAGATGCACTTCTTGAAAGATGGAATGCCTTCATGGATTTCCGTGGCCAAGCTCAAAAAGCTTTGGAAGAAGCTCGTAATGAAAAAGTTATCGGTAAATCGCTTGAAGCTCATTTGACAATCTATCCTAATGCTGAAGTCAAAGAACTTCTTGAAGGTTTGAACACTAACCTTGCTCAACTTTTGATTGTTTCAGCATTGACTATTGCTGAAGGAGAAGCACCTGAATCTGCTGTAAGCTTTGAAGGTGTGGCATTCACAGTAGAACGTGCTAAAGGTGATGTCTGTGACCGTTGTCGTCGTATCGATCCAACTACTAAAGAACGTAGCTACAACGCAACTATCTGTGATCACTGTGCTAGCATTGTTGAAGAAAACTTTGCTGAAGGTGTAGCAGAAGGTTTTGAAGTAAAAGCAAAATAAAAAGAGTTCACCGTGAACTCTTTTTCTATTTGTTTTTCGAATATAGTATTGAACACAATAAAAAACTAGCTCAGCTAGTTTTTTATTATAGTCCGTAGTTATAATCATCGTCTTGCATGGCTTCGACAGTTCCTAGAAGGTAACCATTACCAACTTGAGAGAAGAAGTCGTGGTTAGATGTTCCTGTAGAAATACCATTCATAACGATTGGGTTAACATCGTTCGCACTATCTGGGAAGAGTGGATCTTGTCCTAGGTTCATAAGAGCCTTGTTGGCGTTGTAACGAAGGAAAGTCATAACTTCTTCAGTCCATCCAACACCGTCATAAAGAGATTTAGTGTAGAGCTCTTCATTTTCATACAATTGATAGAGGAGATCATACATCCATTCGCGGAAACTTTCTTGCTCTTCTTCAGGCAATTCGTTGAATCCAAGTTGGAATTTATAGCCAATATAGGTTCCGTGAACAGATTCGTCACGGATAATGAGCTTGATAATTTCAGCGACGTTAGCTAGCTTGTTATTACCAAGATAATAGAGTGGAGTGAAGAACCCTGAATAGAAAAGGAAAGTTTCAAGATATGTTGAAGCAACCTTTTTCTGAAGAGGCGTTCCATTTTCATAGATATCGTTAATGATTTTCGCCTTAGTTTGAAGGTATTCGTTACTGTTAGTCCACTCAAAAATTTCTTCAATTTCAGATTTTGTATTCAAAGTTGAGAAGATTGAAGAGTAAGATTTGGCGTGAACAGACTCCATGAACTGAATGTTGTTCAATACAGCTTCTTCATGAGGTGTACGGACGTCTGCACGAATGGCTTCAACACCTGTTTGAGATTGCATGGTATCTAGCAATGTTAAACCACCGAAAACTTTTCCAACCAAATCCTTTTCTTCAGCTGAAAGTTTACGCCAGTCATCAAGGTCATTTGAAAGTGGGATTCGTGTATCTAGCCAAAATTGCTCGGTCAATTTTTCCCAGGTAGATTTATCAATCGCATCTTCGATTTCATTCCAGTTAATGGCTTTGTAGTAAGTTTCCATTAGAAACCTCTTTCTTTATTGATATCGTTACTATTTTATCATAATTCAAAATCATGATATAGTTTTTTTGAGTTGATCTATTAAAAAAGTCGGCGAACCGACCTTTTAATGCATTTTGTAAATAAGAGTAGTGAAGTTGCTATCGTTAAATCACTATCTTAAATGACACAGCTCTCACATTGGTTAGAACCAACCTCTTCTCCATCATCTGTATAAGTACGGATGTAGTAGATTGATTTAATTCCTTTGTTAAAGGCGTAGTTACGAAGGATAGAAAGGTCACGAGTTGTTTGTTTATTTTCTGTTTTCCATTCGTAAATTTCTTTTGGTAACTCACTACGCAAGAATAGGGTTAATGACAAACCTTGATCAACGTGTTCAGTCGCAGCGGCATAGACGTCGATAACTTTACGCATGTCCATGTCGTAGGCTGAAGTGTAGAAAGGAATTGTGTCTGTTGAAAGACCGTTGGCCGGATAGTAAATTTTTCCGATTTTCTTTTCTTGACGTTCTTCAATACGTTGTGTGATTGGATGGATAGAAGCAGAACAGTCATTAATATAAGAGATTGAACCATTTGGTGCAACAGCCAAACGGTTTTGATGGTAGAGTCCATCTTTCTTAACGAGTTCACGTAGTTCTTCCCAATCTTTGGCTTGTGGGATGAAGTGACCATCGAAAAGTTCTTTGATACGGTCAGATTTAGGAACGTATTGGCCTGTAACGTATTTATCAAAGTAAGAACCATCAGCATATTTTGATTTTTCAAAACCGACAAAGGTTTCTTGACGTTCGCGGGCAATATTGTTAGATTCAACCAAAGTCCAGTAGTTCATAAGCATGAAGTAGATATTAGTGAATTCAACAGATTCGGGGCTACCATACTCGATATGGTGTTTAGCAAGGTAAGAGTGAAGCCCCATAGCTCCTAAACCAAAGGTATGAGCTTGTTGGTTACCATTTTTGATAGATGGTACAGCATCAATACTTGAGCTATCTGTAACAAAGGTAAGCGCACGTGTCATAGCTCTAATCGAACGACCAAAGTCAGGTGAAGTCATCATGTTAAGGATATTAGTTGATCCGAGGTTACATGAAATGTCTGTACCGAGTTTAACAAACTCTTGTGCATCGTTAAGTTCACTTGGTGTTTGAACTTGGAGAATTTCAGAACAGAGGTTGGACATGATAATCTTACCATCGATTGGATTGTGTCGATTGGCTGTATCAACATTGACGATATATGGATAACCTGATTCTTGTTGGAGTTTAGAAATTTCAGTTTCTAGCTCACGGGCATTAATCTTGGTTTTTGTGATATTTGGATTGGCAACCAACTCATCGTACATAGCTGTAATATCAATGTAGTTATATGGTTTACCGTACTCTTTTTCGACTGAGTAAGGACTGAAGAGGTACATATCTTCATTATTACGTGCCAACTCGTAGAATTTATCTGGAACTGTAACACCAAGTGATAGTGTCTTAACACGCACCTTCTCATCAGCATTCTCTTTCTTAGTAGAAAGGAAGGCAAGGATATCTGGGTGGAAAACATCCAAATAAACAACACCAGCACCTTGACGTTGGCCAAGTTGGTTTGAGTAAGAGAAGCTATCTTCAAAAAGCTTCATAACAGGCACGACACCAGAGGCTGCCCCAGCATAACCTTTGATAGGAGCACCAGCTTCACGTAGGTTAGATAGGCTAATACCTACCCCACCACCAATACGTGATAACTGGAGGGCCGAGTTGATAGAACGTCCGATTGAATTCATGTCATCCGTTACTTGAATAAGGAAACATGACACGAGTTCACCACGACGGCTACGTCCAGCATTTAGAAATGAAGGAGTAGCAGGTTGGTAACGTTGGTGAATCATTTCGTTAGCAAGGTCACTAGCAAGGTTTTCATCACCATCAGCAAAGTAAAGGGCGTTGAAAAGAACGCGATCTTCAATACTTTCGAGGTAAGACTCGCCATCGTTTGTTTTGAGGGCATATTGTTGGTAGAACTTGTAGGCTGCCATGAAAGATTGGAAGCGGAATTTTTGAGAATGAATTTCTGCAGACAACTTTTCGATGAAAGCAGGTTCGTATTTACCGATGAATTCAGACTCGATATAATCGTTCTCAATCAAATAATTAATTTTATCTGTGATGCTGTTGAATGCCATTGAATTTGGCTTAACGTTTTCAAGGAAGAAGGCACGAAGTGCTTCTTTGTCCTTATGCAAAGGAATTTGACCGTTAACAGGACGGTTAATTTCGTTGTTGAGGCGGAAGTATGAGACATCGCCAAGATTTTTTAAAGACATAATACAGATACCAGGCTCAGTTTAATAGTATATTAAGGTTAAAATATTAAACTAAGCAAACAAGTTCCTTTCTATTTAAAAACTTGATAATTAAAGGATTTCTTTAAGTTTAGTCGGTTGAAAACCTGAAAAGACGATATCGCCTGCTTCAATAACTGGAGCAGCAGTGAAACCAAGACTTTTTACGTAATCGATTTTTTCTGGTTGTTCATCAATGTTGATTTCTTCGAAATCAGCACCTTCCTTTTCCAAGAATTTTTTAGTCATTTTGCACTGCATGCAGTTGTTTTTAGAAAACAATGTAATCTTTGCCATTGCAAATACTCCTTTATAAAAAGATTTTAAGTGACTAGGAGTCACTTTTTCAACTCTAATAGAATACCCAAAATATTGGGAAAAATCAAGCTAAATATCTTAAGGAAATACAATATTTTGTGTTTAGTATTGAAACACAACCCTATATCTTGTGTTTCAAAGGCTTTTTTAAGTTCTCTAAATTGAATAGAATTTGTTTATGAAAATGGCTAAAAAAGAAATATCTCACTATAAATGTTATGTAATATAACATCAAAATGCCGATTCTATTTGTTTTTTCAAAAATAACAGTGTAGAATAAAGAAAATTTTTAACTAATGGAGGTTCAAGTATGCAAGAATACTGTTCAAATCTAACTGTAAATGGTAAGACATTCTCTTTCTATGATCTCGAAAAAGCAGCAAAATCTCATGATGTTAAGGTCGGAGAACTACCTTATACCATTCGAATACTACTTGAAAGTCTCCTCAGAAAAAAAGATGGTGTCGATGTTAAGGAATCTCACATTTCTGATCTAATAAAATTTCCGAATTTTCCAACAATTTCTGAAGTACCTTTTAAACCAAGTCGTGTTATCTTACAGGATTTTACAGGGGTTCCTGTTGTTGTTGATTTAGCTTCCATGCGTGATGCTATAGTGGCTAATGGAGGTAAAGCCGAATTTATTAATCCCGAGATTCCAGTAGATTTGGTCATCGACCACTCTGTCCAAGTTGATTCATATGGATGTGATACTGCTCTTGAAGATAATATCAATCTAGAGTTTAAACGTAATAACGAGCGCTATGAGTTTCTTAAGTGGGCCGAACAGTCTTTTGAAAATTACCGTGCTGTTCCACCAGCAACAGGTATTATTCATCAGGTTAATATTGAATTTTTGAGTGATGTCATTATTGAAAATGATGGGCTCCTATATCCTGACTCTATGTTTGGTACAGATAGTCACACGACTATGATTAATGGTATTGGCGTTCTTGGTTGGGGTGTTGGTGGAATTGAAGCTGAAGCAGCTATGCTAGGTGAAGCGTCTTATTTCCCAATTCCAGAGGTTATTGGTGTACATCTGACAGGAGAGCTGCCTAAAATTGCCACAGCAACAGATTTGGCTCTCAAGATTACTCAGGTGCTTCGTTCTGAAAATGTGGTTGGTAAATTTGTTGAGTACTTTGGACCTGGCTTGAAGAGTTTATCTCTAGCTGACCGTGCTACTGTCGCTAATATGGCACCGGAATATGGTGCGACTTGTGGTTATTTTCCTATTGATGACGAGACTCTTAACTACATGCGTTTAACTAATCGTGATGAGGAACATATCCAAGTCACTGAAGCCTATACAAAAGCCAATCATCTTTTCTATGATCCAAGTAAAGAAGCCAAGTATACTAAGATTGTTGAAGTCGATTTGTCATCTATTAAACCTTCTATCTCAGGTCCTAAACGTCCACAAGATTTGATTCTCTTATCTGATGCTAAGCAAGAATTTCAAGATGCAGTGGTACGTGACGCAGGTGTCCGTGGTTTCGGTTTGGATAATGAAGAGTTAGCAAAAACTGCAAAAGTTGATTTTGAGGGTCATTCAGAAACAATTCAAACGGGTCATGTTGCCATTGCAGCAATCACATCATGTACCAATACCTCTAATCCTTACGTTCTTATGGCAGCCGGTCTTTTAGCCAAAAAAGCGGTTGAGAAAGGGCTCAAAGTCTCTCCAACAGTCAAGACCTCTTTGGCGCCTGGATCTAAAGTCGTTACAGGTTATCTCAAAGCTTCAGGCTTGCAAACCTATCTAGATAAGCTTGGCTTTAACTTGGTAGGTTATGGTTGCACAACTTGTATTGGTAATTCTGGAGATTTACGTCCTGAAGTGGCTAAGGCTATTGTAGACAATGACCTCCTAGCGAGTGCTGTATTGTCAGGAAATCGTAATTTTGAAGGGCGTATTAATCCACTTGTTAAAGCGAATTTCTTGGCTAGTCCACCATTGGTTGTTGCTTATGCCTTGGCTGGTAACACGAATATTGATTTGACAACTGAGCCTCTAGGCTTTGACGACAATGGTCAAGCTGTTTATTTAGAGGAGATTATGCCTTCTCGTGATGACATTGAGACTTATGTTGATAAATACGTCACCCGTCAACTCTTCCAAGATGAATATGCCAGTGTCTTTTCTGATAGCGAGAAGTGGAATGCCATTCCTACTGAACAAAGTCAAAATTATAAATGGAATCAAAACTCTACCTATATTCAAAACCCACCTTACTTTGATGCTTTAGGAGATGATTTGAGTATTAAACCATTGGATGATTTGAAGGTTTTGGCTAAATTTGGAGATACGGTTACAACAGACCATATTTCTCCAGCGGGTAATATTGCCAGAAATAGCCCAGCAGCTCGTTATTTGACTGAGAATGGTGTTGATTATCAAGAATTTAATTCTTATGGTAGCCGTCGTGGAAATCACGAAGTCATGATGCGAGGAACTTTTGCTAATATTCGTATCAAGAATGAGCTAGCAGATGGAAAAATTGGTGGATATACTAAATATGATGGTGATATTCTACCTATATATGATGCTGCTATGAAATATAAAGAAGCTAATCAAGATACGCTTGTAATTGCTGGTAAGGATTATGGTATGGGCTCTAGTCGTGACTGGGCTGCTAAAGGTGCAAATCTCCTTGGTGTGAAAGTAGTGCTTGCTGAGAGTTTTGAGCGTATTCACCGTTCAAATCTAGTTATGATGGGGATTTTACCAGTACAATTTATGGAAGGGGAAAATGCTGAAAGTCTTGGATTGACAGGACATGAGACCTTTAGCTTTGATCTTTCAGAAAATCCAGGTGTCCATGATGTTATCACTGTTACAGCTTTAACACCTGAACAAACCAAAACATTTAAAGCCTTGGTACGCTTCGATGCAGATGCTGATATTCGCTACTATAAAAATGGTGGTATCTTACCAATGGTTGTAAGAAAAAAATTGAAGGGAGCCTAATATGACAACAGTTGAAATTAATGGACTTAAGGATATGATTGCCTGTAATACTAGGATTTCATCTATTATTGATGACCATTTATCCTATGCAGGATATGATATTTCCGAGTTTATGGAAAATAAAGCGTCTTTTGAGGAAGTGATTTATCTCTTATGGAATGGTCATCTTCCTACGCAAATGGAACTCAAGTATTTTGAAGCTGAGTTGCGTAAGAACTATGACATTTCAGATGCTGTAGAACAATGCATTCTTATCCAATCTCGTCCACATTTGCACCCAATGAGTGTTTTACGTTCAACAGTTTCACTTCTTGGGGTATACAATGTGGATGCTGAGGAGAAATCCATGGAAGCCGTTTATCAGCAAAGTATTGAATTGATGGCTAAATTGCCAACAATTATTACGACTTTTGCACGCTTACGCACTGGTAAAATGCCCCTCAAACCAAGAGAAGATTTAGGTTTTGCTGCTAATTTTCTTTACATGCTGAATGGTGTTGAACCTTCTGAAATTGAAGTTGAGGCTATGAATAAGGCCTTAATTCTACACGCTGATCATGAGTTGAATGCTTCAACTTTTGCAGCGCGTGTTTGTGCTTCGACTCTGACAGATATTTATTCTTGTGTTACAACAGCTATTGGTGCTCTAAAAGGTCCTCTGCATGGTGGGGCTAATGAACGCGTCTTTGATATGCTTAAAGAAATCCGCGAATCAGGTGATGTTTATGCTTACTTGCAGGAAAAACTTGACTCTAAAGAGAAAATCATGGGATTTGGGCACCGTGTATACAAGAAACAGGATCCTCGTGAAATTTTCTTAAGAGATATGGCTAAAAAGTTGACAGAGGGTACCGAGAATGAAGAATTCTTTAATATGTCTCAAGAAATTGAAGAGTTCATGAAAGATAAGAAGGGATTAATTCCCAATGTAGACTTCTATTCAGCCACCGTATACCATACTCTAGGAATTGACAGCGATATCTTCACACTTATCTTTGCAATGAGTCGTGTTGCCGGCTGGATTGCTCATATTCAAGAGCAGCAAAAAAATAACAAATTGATTCGTCCTCGCTCACAGTATATTGGACAAGAAAATATGACCTATATTCCTTTAGAAAAACGCTAGGGAGGAAAGCTATATGGCAGAAAAAATCGTAATGACAAATGGACAGCTTCAAGTTTCTGATAGTCCAATTATCCCTTTTATTGAAGGGGATGGTGTTGGACATGATATCTGGAAGAATACCCAAGCAATCTTTGATAAAGCAGTAGAAGTAGCCTATGAAGGAAAGCGTCATATTGAGTGGCAAGAGCTCCTAGCTGGTAAGAAGGCTTATGATAAAACAGGAGAATGGTTGCCGAAAAAAACATTGGAGACTATTCGAGAAAGTTTAGTTGCTATTAAGGGTCCGCTTGAGACGCCAGTAGGTGGAGGGATTCGTTCTTTAAATGTAGCTTTACGTCAAGAACTTGATCTCTACGCTTGTGTTAGACCGGTTCGTTACTTTGAAGGAGTAGCAAGTCCGCTTAAGGAACCAGAAAAAACGAATATTACTATTTTTCGTGAAAATACTGAAGATATTTATGCGGGAATTGAATGGGAAGCGGGAACAACAGATGTTAAGCGCGTGATTGAGTTTCTCCAGACAGAAATGAATGTTAGTAAAATTCGCTTCCCAGAATCAAGTAGTATCGGAATCAAGCCAATTTCAATAGAAGGAAGTAAACGTCTCATTCGCTCGGCTATCGACTATGCTCTCAAGAACAATCTAAAAAAAGTGACCTTGGTTCATAAGGGGAATATTCAAAAATTTACAGAGGGTGGCTTCCGTAAATGGGGTTATGAAGTGGCTCAGGAAGAATATAAAGAAGAATTGCTGGCTGGTCGTTTAGAGATTAATGATATAATCGCGGATAACTTTCTACAACAGATTCTTTTAAATCCAGAAAAATTTGATGTTGTTGCCTTAACCAACTTGAATGGTGATTATGCCAGTGACGCCTTAGCTGCACAAGTTGGTGGTATCGGCATCTCCCCTGGAGCCAACATTAACTATCAAACAGGCCATGCTATTTTTGAAGCAACACATGGAACAGCTCCGGATATCGCGAATCAAGATAAGGCTAATCCTTGCTCAGTTCTATTATCTGGCTGCATGCTTCTAGATTATATTGGTTGGACTGAGGCAGCTCAACTGATTACAAGTGCTATTGAAAAGACATTTAAAGCTGATATCTTTACAGCTGACTTGGCATTTGGAAAACAAGCTTATTCAACGAGTGCCTTTAGCAATCAAATTCTTTCAATTATGTGATTGTTTTTGCTCGAAAATGAAAATTAACGATTGAAAACACCATGAAAGAAATTTTCTGAAAATGTTGTAAATAACTAGAGACTAGTATTTGCTTATGTTTAAAAAAATGAAAATGAGCAGCAAAATGAGAGACAGGCTTTTGAAAAACTTGTAGAAAGTACGTTTTAACCTTGATAATCTCAATTAGCTATGTTATAATTCTAAATTGTAAGGGTTATCATTGATAACTCAAATATTCCAAACTAAGAAGGAGAATCCATTATGGCTTCTAAAGATTTCCACATTGTTGCAGAAACAGGTATCCACGCACGTCCAGCTACTTTGCTTGTTCAAACAGCTAGCAAATTTGCTTCAGATATCACTCTTGACTACAAAGGTAAAGCAGTTAACCTTAAATCAATCATGGGTGTTATGAGCCTTGGTGTTGGTCAAGGTGCTGACGTAACTATCTCTGCAGAAGGTGCTGATGCTGATGATGCAATCGCAGCAATCGCAGAAACAATGACAAAAGAAGGATTGGCATAAGAATATGACAGAAATGCTTAAAGGAATCGCAGCATCTGATGGTGTTGCAGTTGCTAAGGCATATCTGCTTGTTCAACCGGACTTGTCATTTGAAACTGTAACAGTTGAAGATACAAGTGCAGAAGAGGCTCGTCTAGATGCTGCTCTAGCGGCGTCACAAGACGAGCTTTCTGTTATCCGTGAAAAAGCAGTTGAAAGCCTTGGTGAAGAAGCGGCAGCCGTTTTTGATGCTCACTTGATGGTTCTTGCTGACCCAGAAATGACTGGTCAAATTAAAGAAACTATCCGTGCTAAACAAGTTAATGCTGAAGCTGCTTTGACAGAAGTAACAGACATGTTTATCGCTATTTTTGAAGGTATGGAAGATAACCCATACATGCAAGAACGTGCAGCGGATATTCGTGACGTTACAAAACGTGTGCTTGCTAACTTGCTTGGTAAGAAATTGCCTAACCCGGCAACAATCAACGAAGAATCAATCGTTGTTGCTCATGACTTGACACCATCTGATACAGCTCAGTTGAACAAAAAGTACGTAAAAGCCTTTGTTACTAACATCGGTGGACGTACAAGTCACTCAGCTATCATGGCGCGTACACTTGAAATCGCAGCTGTTCTTGGAACAAATAACATCACAGAACTTGTCAAAGATGGTGATGTTTTGGCTGTTTCAGGTATTACTGGTGAAGTTGTTATCAACCCAACTGAAGAGCAAATTGCTGAGTTCAAAGCAGCTGGTGAAGCTTACGCTAAACAAAAAGCTGAATGGGCTCTCCTTAAAGATGCTCAAACAGTTACTGCTGATGGAAAACATTTCGAATTGGCTGCTAACATCGGTACACCTAAAGACGTTGAAGGTGTAAATGATAACGGTGCAGAAGCTGTTGGTCTCTATCGTACAGAATTCTTGTATATGGATTCTCAAGACTTCCCAACTGAAGATGACCAATATGAAGCTTACAAAGCAGTTCTTGAAGGTATGAACGGTAAACCTGTTGTCGTTCGTACAATGGATATCGGTGGGGATAAAGAACTCCCTTACTTCGACCTTCCTAAAGAAATGAACCCATTCTTGGGTTACCGTGCTTTGCGTATTTCTATCTCTGAAACTGGTAATCAAATGTTCCGTACACAATTGCGTGCTTTGCTTCGTGCATCTGTTCACGGTAAATTGCGTATCATGTTCCCAATGGTTGCTTTGTTGACTGAGTTCCGTACTGCTAAAGGTATTCTTGAAGAAGAAAAAGCTAAATTGGTTGCTGAAGGTGTTGCCGTTGCAGACGATATCGAAGTAGGTATCATGATTGAAATCCCAGCTGCAGCTATGCTTGCTGATCAATTTGCTAAGGAAGTTGATTTCTTCTCAATTGGTACAAATGACCTTATCCAATACACAATGGCTGCTGACCGTATGAACGAACAAGTTTCATACCTTTACCAACCATATAACCCATCAATCCTTCGTTTGATTAACAATGTTATCAAAGCGGCTCATGCTGAAGGTAAATGGGCTGGTATGTGTGGTGAAATGGCCGGTGACCAAACTGCTGTTCCACTTCTTGTTGGAATGGGCTTGGATGAGTTCTCAATGTCAGCGACATCTGTTCTTCGTACACGTAGCTTGATGAAGAAACTCGACACAGCTAAAATGGAAGAATACGCTAACCGTGCTCTTACTGAATGTGCAACAATGGAAGAAGTTCTTGAACTTTCAAAAGAATACGTTAACGTAGACTAATTATAAAAAGTGGAGGCTTAGGCTTTCACTTTTTTTTATATCTAAACGGAGACAAAATAATTGACTCATTCTTTAGTTAGGAGTAGAATACGGCTAACCTAGGTTAACAATTTTAACTATTTTTTGTCAAAATTTTCTGAATAATTCTCGTTTAAATCTTGGAATATTTCTAAAAAAATGATAAAATAGGTCTTATAATAGATAAAAGGAGTTACTATCTTGGCTAAACAATACAAAAACTATGTCAATGGTGAGTGGAAAACATCTGAAAACGAAATTACTATTTACGCACCTGCAAACGGTGAGGAACTTGGATCAGTTCCAGCTATGAGCCAAGCTGAAGTGGACGAAGTCTACGCAGCAGCTAAAGCAGCACTCCCAGCATGGCGTGCGCTTTCATATGCTGAACGTGCAGCTTACCTTCATAAAGCAGCAGATATCTTGGAACGTGATGCAGAAAAGATCGGTCAAGTTCTTTCTAAAGAAATCTCTAAAGGTTTGAAATCTGCAATCGGTGAAGTTGTTCGTACTGCTGAAATCATCCACTATGCAGCTGAAGAAGGTTTGCGTTTGGAAGGTGAAGTACTTGAAGGTGGTGCCTTTGACGCTGGTAGCAAGAAAAAAATTGCTGTTGTTCGTCGCGAACCAGTAGGTCTTGTACTTGCTATCTCTCCATTTAACTACCCAGTAAACTTGGCTGGTTCTAAAATTGCTCCTGCCTTGATTGCTGGTGACGTTGTTGCCTTCAAACCACCAACACAAGGTTCTATCTCAGGTCTTCTTTTGGTTGAAGCATTTGTTGAAGCTGGTATCCCTGCAGGTGTCTTGAACTCTATCACAGGTCGTGGTTCTGTTATCGGTGACTACATCGTTGAACACAAAGCAGTTGATTTCATCAACTTCACAGGTTCAACACCAGTTGGTGAAAACATCGGTCGTTTGGCAGCTATGCGTCCAATCATGCTTGAACTTGGTGGTAAAGATGCCGCTATCGTTCTTGAAGATGCTGACCTTGACTTGACTGCTAAAAACATTGTTGCTGGTGCCTTTGACTATTCAGGTCAACGTTGTACAGCTATCAAACGTGTCCTTGTAATGGATAGCGTTGCAGATGAATTGGTAGAAAAAGTAACTGCTTTGGTAGGTAATATCACTGTTGGTATGCCTGAAGAAAGCGCAAGCGTTACACCACTTATCGATACAAAAGCTGCTGACTTCGTTCAAGGTTTGATTGATGATGCAGTTGAACAAGGTGCTACTGCTAAAACTGAATTGAAACGTGAAGGTAACCTTATTTACCCAGCAGTCTTTGACCATGTAACAACTGATATGCGTCTTGCTTGGGAAGAACCATTTGGTCCTGTATTGCCATTCATCCGTGTATCTTCAGTTGAAGAAGCAATCAAGATTTCTAACGAATCTGAATTTGGACTTCAAGGTGCTGTCTTCACACAAGACTACCCACGTGCATTTGCAATTGCTGAACAACTTGAAGTTGGTACAGTTCACATCAACAACAAAACACAACGTGGTACAGATAACTTCCCATTCCTTGGTGTTAAAGGATCTGGTGCCGGAACTCAAGGTGTGAAATACTCTATCGAAGCTATGACTCGTGTGAAATCAACAGTATTTGATATCGCAAACTACTAAGAGTGTAGCTATTCAATCATTAAAAAAGTGTAAAGAGTCCCAATAATAGGGGCTCTTTTTCTTTTAAAATATGGTATAATAGAACTAAATTTCGAATATAGAGAGTTTTCTGACAATGAATAAATCTTATTTTTACTTGGTTATGAAGACGCATGAGTTAGAGGTACCATACACCGGTCAACTTCGTCGTGTGCGTGTTCTTCTACCTAAGAACTATGAAACGGATACAGATCGTTCTTACCCTGTCGTGTATTTCCATGATGGTCAGAATGTTCTTTATAGTAAGGAGTCGTTTTCTGGCTATTCTTGGAAGATTATCCCAACAGTCAAGCGTAATCCTGATATTTCGCGCATGATTGTTGTAGCCATTGATAATGATGGTCCTGGCCGTATGAATGAGTATTCTGCGTGGAAGTACCAAGAATCTAATATCCCTGGTGTCCAGTTCGGAGGTAAGGGTGTAGAGTATGCAGAGTTTGTCATGGATGTGGTTAAACCCTTTATTGATAAGGAATACCGTACCCTCTCTGACCGTCAGCATACAGCTATGATTGGTTCATCTCTCGGTGGTAATATTACTCAGTTTATGGGGCTTGATTATAAGGAGCAGATTGGTTGTCTTGGGGTATTTTCTTCAGCTAACTGGTTGCATCAAGATGCCTTTGATCGCTACATGTCGCGTCAAAAATTGGATGCAGATCAACGTGTTTACATTTATGTAGGGACGGAGGAAGCTGATGATACTGACAAGACCTTGATGGCTGGTAATATTAAGCAGGCTTATATAGACTCTTCATTGAGCTATTATCATGATTTGATTGCTCGTGGGGTTGATTTGGAAAATATCAAGATTCACATTCAATCTGGTGCTGAACACAATGAAGAAGCTTGGGCCGAGAATCTACCAGACTGTCTTCGCTTTTTCGCTGAAAAATGGGACTAGTCTTTATTAACGCAAATTAATTTAATTTAGGAAAAGGAATATAAATATGAATATCGAACATCTTAGCCACTGGAGTGGTCAACTTAACCGTGAAATGTATGTTAACCGTTATGGGCACGCTGGTATCCCTGTTGTGGTTTTTGCCTCATCAGGTGGTAGCCATAACGAATACTATGACTTTGGTATGATTGATGCTTGTGCACGTTTTATCGAAGAAGGACGCGTACAATTCTTTACTCTTTCAAGTGTGGATAGTGAAAGCTGGCTATGTGATTGGAAAAACCCACATGATCGTGCTGAAATGCATCGTGCTTATGAACGTTATGTTATTGAAGAAGCTATTCCATTTATCAAACACAAAACTGGTTGGTTTGATCCAATGATGACAACAGGTTGTTCAATGGGGGCATACCATGCGCTTAATTTCTTCTTGCAACACCCTGATGTTTTCAATAAAGTAGTAGCCCTTAGTGGTGTCTACGATGCTCGTTTCTTTGTGGGTGAGTTTGGAGGGGACGAAGCTATTTACCAAAATTCCCCATCAGATTATATCTGGAACCAAAATGATGGTTGGTTTATCGACCGCTACCGTCAAGCTGAGATCATCGTATGTACAGGTCTTGGTGCATGGGAACAAGATGGTCTTCCATCTTACTATAAACTCAAGGAAGCCTTTGAACAAAAGAATATTCCAGCTTGGTTCTCTGAGTGGGGTCATGATGTCGCTCACGATTGGGAATGGTGGCGTAAACAAATGCCTTATTTCCTTGACAATATGAACCTATAATTTCTTTGTCCATCCCATCTAAATAACTATAAAAGAGGAATTACTAATGAATTATCTTGTTATTTCACCATACTATCCACAAAACTTCCAACAGTTTACAGTTGAACTTGCTAATAAGGGCATCACTGTTCTTGGTATTGGTCAAGAGCCTTATGAACAATTGGATCAACCTTTGAAAGAGGCTTTGACTGAGTACTTCCGTGTAGACAATCTGGAAAACTTGGATGAAGTTAAACGTGCGGTAGCCTTTCTTTTCTATAAACACGGACCAATTGACCGAATCGAATCTCATAACGAATACTGGTTGGAATTGGATGCTGCTCTTCGTGAACAGTTCAATGTTTTTGGTGCTAAGCCAGAAGATCTTAAGAAGACTAAATTTAAGTCTGAAATGAAAAAACTCTTCCAAAAAGCTGGAGTTCCAGTTGTACCTGGTGCTGTCATTAAAACTAATGAAGATGTGGATAAAGCTGTGAAAGAAATCGGTCTTCCAATGATTGCTAAGCCAGATAATGGGGTTGGTGCAGCTGCAACCTTCAAACTTGAAACAGAAGATGATATCAATCACTTTAAGGCTGAGTGGGATCATGAAACAGTTTATTTCTTTGAAAAATTTGTAACTTCAAGCGAAATCTGTACTTTCGATGGTTTGATTGATCATGATGGTAATATTGTCTTCTCGACAACTTTTGATTATGCCCACACACCACTTGACTTGATGATTTACAAGATGGATAATTCTTATTACGTTCTTAAGGAAATGGATCCTAAGTTACGTAAGTATGGTGAGGCAATTGTCAAAGAATTTGGTATGAAGGAACGTTTCTTCCATATTGAGTTCTTCCGTGATGGTGACGATTATATTGCTATTGAATATAACAACCGTCCAGCAGGTGGTTTCACAATCGACGTGTATAACTATGCTCACTCTTTCGATTTGTACAAGGGGTATGCGGATATCGTTGCTGGCGAACCATTCCCAGCTTCTCAGTTTGAGCCACTTTACTGTTTGGCGACTTCACGTCGTGCAAGCTCTCACTATGCTTATTCAGAAGAAGAACTTTTTGATAAGTATCGTGAACAACTTAAAGTTAAGAAAATCATGCCTGCAGCCTTTGCAGAGTTGCAAGGTGACTTCCTCTATATGTTGACAACTCCAAGTCGTGAGGAAATGGAACAAATGATTGAGGACTTTGGTAAAAAAGCCTAGTCTGTATATGTTAAAAGCACTTCAGAGTAAACTGAAGTGCTTTTGTAATGCCTTATTTTTCGTGAAGTTCTTGATTTTTAAGAACCAGTTCTGAAACTTTAGCGAATTTTTTAAGTTTTTTGAGGTCTTCTGGATGGGTTACAAAGCTAATGACGCTGCCTTCATTTCCCATACGACCAGTACGTCCTGCACGGTGAGTATAGGCTTCGCGATCTCGAGGAATATCGAAGTTGATGACTACCTCTAGATTTTCAATATCGATGCCGCGTGCCAAGAGGTCAGTACCTAGTAAGAGTGAAATCTCATGATTCTTGAATTTTTCCAAGATAACCTTACGGAATTTGACGTTGATGTCACTAGCCAATGATATCGCTGAAGCCCCGTTAAATTGGAGGCGTTCTTCAGTAGCCCCAAGGTCAGATAGACTGTTAAAAAAGACAAGACTACGGAAGTCAGGTATATTGGAGAACTTACGGAGAAGTTCGACACGGTTACGTTTATCAACACTGATAAAATAATGTTTGATGGTGTCAAGTTCTTGATCAGATAGGTCATAAACGATGGTATTTTCGACAAGATTTTGATCATCAATTTTGTTGGTTGCCGAAATATAAATCATTTGATGGTCACGAGGAACATGGTGGCTGATTTTTGTCACAAAGTGGTATTGGCTATCACTGAGAAGCTCATCAAATTCATCTAGGACGATGGTGTTGACATTCATCATCTTGATCTTTTTGAGTTTAATCAGCTCAAAGACACGGCCAGGTGTTCCGATGAGAATTTCCGGTCCTTTCTTCAGGCGTTCAATTTGTCTCTTTTGACTAGAGCCAGAAAGGAAGAGTTGGGCAGTGAGTCCTAGTGGCTCAGCCCATTGTTTGGTCACATCAAAAATCTGTCCAGCAAGCTCTGAATTAGGTGCTAGGATAAGCAATTGCTGAGATTTTTTGGGCTTGAGTGAGAGGAGCAATGGGAGAAGGTAGGCTAGAGTCTTACCTGTTCCTGTAGGACTGATACCTAGGATATTGTCTCCTTCAGTGATTGGTGCAAAGAGTTCTTTTTGAATGGCAGTCTCTGTAGTGATTCCTTTTTCTTTAAGGAGGTCTTGCCATTGTTCAGGAAAGTTTTTAAACATAAAAGTCTCATTTTCTATATGGATTTGCTTTTATTATATCATGATTTAGTGTAGAATAAATAAGAAAGACTATATTAGATAGGAATTTACCATGCCTAAAAAACCGATTATTATTGGGGTTACGGGTGGCTCTGGTGGAGGTAAGACCAGTGTTTCTCGTGCCATTCTATCAAATTTTCCAGATGAGAAAATTGCTATGATTGAGCATGATTCTTATTATAAGGATCAGTCACATTTGACTTTTGAAGAGCGTGTATCAACTAACTACGACCATCCCTTTGCCTTCGATACAGATCTTATGATTGAACACATCAATGAGCTGATTGCTGGGCGTCCAGTGGATATTCCGATTTATGACTACACCCAACACACTCGTAGTGAAAAGACTTATCGTCAGGAACCACAGGACGTCTTCATTGTTGAAGGAATTTTGGTACTTGAGGATAAACGCTTGCGTGATTTGATGGATATCAAGCTTTTTGTAGATACTGATGATGACATTCGTATTATCCGTCGTATCAAGCGTGACATGGAAGAGCGTGGCCGTAGCTTGGATAGTATTATTGAGCAATATATCAGTGTGGTTAAACCTATGTACCACCAGTTTATCGAACCTACGAAACGCTACGCAGATGTGGTGATTCCTGAAGGTGTCACAAATACTGTTGCTATCGATTTGATTAATACTAAGGTAGCAAGCATTTTGAAAGAAAGTCAGAAAGCCTAAGCAGGAGCTTGGCTTTTTTGGTATAATTGAAACGTTATGATTATTTTACAAGGAAACAAGATTGAGCGCTCTTTCTCAGGGGATGTGCTCTTTGATAATATTAATATTCAGGTAGATGAACGTGATCGTATTGCCCTTGTTGGACGTAACGGTGCTGGGAAATCAACCCTATTGAAAATTTTGGTTGGAGAGGAAGCGCCGACAAGTGGTGAAATCAACACAAAACGTGATTTGAATTTGTCTTACTTAGCTCAGGATAGTCGCTTTGAGTCTAGCAATACCATCTATGCGGAAATGTTAAATGTTTTTGCAGGTCTTCGTGCAGACGAAAAACGCCTTCGTGACATGGAAATGAAGATGGCTGAGTTAACTGGGTCAGACTTGGACAAGTTAATGACTGACTACGATCGCCTTTCTGAGGATTTCAGACAGCGAGGTGGTTTTACCTATGAATCTGATATCAGAGCCATTCTCAATGGTTTTAAGTTTGATGAAAGCATGTGGGAGATGCCTATTTCAGATCTTTCTGGAGGGCAAAACACGCGCTTAGCTTTGGCGAAAATGCTGCTTGAGAAGCCTGAACTCTTGGTACTGGATGAACCGACTAACCACTTGGATATCGAAACTATTGCCTGGTTGGAGAATTACCTGGTCAATTATCAGGGAGCTCTAATCATTGTCAGTCACGACCGTTATTTTTTGGATAAGGTGGCGACAGTAACCCTGGATTTGACCAAACATAGTTTAGATCGTTATGTCGGAAACTATTCAAAATTCATGGACCTTAAGGCTGAAAAGTTGGCCACTGAAGCAAAGAACTTCGAAAAACAACAAAAGGAAATTGCTAAGTTGGAGGACTTTGTTAATCGTAATATTGTCCGTGCTTCTACAACTAAGCGTGCTCAAGCCCGTCGCAAACAGCTAGAGAAAATGGAACGTCTGGATAAGCCAACAGAAGGCCAGAAGTCAGCTAATATGACTTTTCATGCGGATAAGGTCTCTGGGAATGTGGTCTTGACAGTTAAGGATGCTGCTATTGGTTATGACGATGAGATTCTATCGGAGCCTATTTCCCTGGATGTTAAGAAAATGGATGCAATCGCCATTGTGGGTCCAAATGGTATCGGGAAAACAACCTTTATCAAGTCGGTAGTGGGTAAATTGCCTTTTATCAAGGGAACGTCAACCTATGGTGCTAATGTTGAAGTGGGTTACTATGACCAAACACAATCTGCCTTGACACCGTCGAACACTGTTCTTGATGAGTTGTGGAATGATTTTGCGACAACTCCTGAAGTTGAGATTCGTAACCGTCTTGGAGCCTTTCTCTTCTCAGGTGATGATGTCAAAAAGTCTGTTTCAATGCTTTCTGGTGGTGAGAAAGCTCGCCTGCTCCTAGCTAAATTATCAATGGAAAACAACAACTTTCTCATCCTAGATGAGCCGACCAACCACCTGGACATTGACAGCAAGGAAGTCTTGGAAAATGCCCTCATTGACTTTGATGGAACGCTTCTCTTTGTCAGTCATGACCGTTACTTTATCAACCGTGTGGCAACCAAAGTGATGGAAATTTCTGAGGATGGGGCAACCATTTATCTTGGAGATTATGATTACTACCTTGAAAAGAAGGCGGAGCTTGAAGAGTTAGCACGTCTTGAAGCAGAGGAAAATCAAGTAACAGAGGAAGTCCAAGTAGCTTCAGCGGGTGCTAGTGATTATCAAGCTCAAAAAGCCAATCAAAAAGAGATGCGTAAATTAAGCCGACGCATTGAGCAAATTGAAAATGAGCTAGAGACGATTGAAGAACGATTGGAGGAAATCTCTGCTGCCATGCTTGAAACAAATGACGTGGCAGAATTGTCTGACTTACAGAAAGAGCTGGATGACTTATCAGTCAATCAAGAAGCTCTGATGGAAGAGTGGGGTGACCTATCAGAACAATTGGAAAGTTAAGGAATGATGAGAACCTTTTCATGTTTTGAGTTGTGAAAGGCTTACATTGTTGGTATAATAGTCTTAGTATATAAAAGGAGACTAACTTTATGAACAAAGTAAAGAAAAAAGTGTATCGTAACACAACATCTTTCAACATGATGGCATGGGGATCATTTGGCTTCTTCGTAATCTTGATGTTGGTAGGCCTCTATACCCTTAAAGAGCCTTTGATGGTTAAGGGTTACTATCTCATGGGATGTGTTGGTTTGATTTCATCTTCATTTACAGTATCTAAGGTTGTCCGTGATAACCAAGAAGATGAAGAAAACTATAATAAGCTCATCGCTCAACAAACTTTCGAACAATAAGAGGAGAAGCCTGAAAAGGCTTTTTCTTTTTGCAGAAAATGCACAAATATTCTGACTCTTCCCTAGTGGAAGTGTTATAATGGAGTGAAGGGGGTTAGATGGTTTTGGAATGTGATAAGTCCAACTCATCAGCCCTAATGCCTTATAAGACTAATTATCGTATAAGAGTGCGTTAGTGAAAAGGTAGGTAATATTATGGAATTCAAAGTGAAAGATGGTCAAATCATCTATTATCGTGATCTCGGTAAAGGCTTTCCAATTGTTTTTTTGCATGGCAATAATTTGTCAGGAAATTACTTTGGTAAGCAAGGAATTCTGTATCGAGACTATCGTTTAATTTTCATTGATAGTCGTAATCACGGCAGGTCCAGTCGTCAGAGTGTAAAGATGACCTTTGAACAGATGGCTGCCGATTTGGAGGAAATTTTGCAATATTTGAATATCAAGAAGGCCTTATTTGTCGGTCATAGTGACGGTGCTAATTTGGCTATGGTTTATGCTAGTCGTTATCCTGACCGGATTGCGGGACTCCTACTTAATGCAGGGAATATGACCTTTAATGGGTTGACGAGACGCTCAAGATTCGCGGTCTATATACAATATCTGTGCTTAAAGGCCTTGTCACCATTTTCATCTAAAATGGATATCATGGCTCAGGTAACGGGTCTTATGCTTCATGACTTGCCATTAGATAGGGAACGTCTACATCAGGCTGCCTATCCTGTTTGGGTAGTTATGGGGCAAAGGGATGTTATCAGTATTAGGCATTCTAGAGAGATTTCAGAGCTCTTTCCGATTCATAAGCTCTATGTCCAACGTCGTGAAGGGCATCGTCTAGCTCAACGTAAATATAAGGTCTTTAATCATATGATTCGTGAGCTTGTGAGAATTAGTCGAAAAGAGGTGGTGGCATGAAGCGTTTTTTAGAGAGACTTCAACCTTTAAAAGCAGCCGTTAAATCCATCTTCTTTATCTCGATTACGGTCCTTGTCGTCATAGAATTGGTTCGTCTAAAACGGACCATCACTTTAGAGTCACTGGAGTCAGCTCTGTCCGGTTTGTCTATTTGGCATCTTGTTTTGATGGCTGTCATCGGACTAGTCGCTGTCTCCCCCATGCTCTTTTATGACATTATACTGAATAAGGAGCTAGAAACGGATTATTCCAAATCCTATATCTTAGAAACAAGTTGGGCTGTCAATACCATTAATAACTTGGCTGGTTTTGCTGGTTTGGTCGATGTGGGACTACGATATTCCTTTTATTCTGAGGATGGGCAGGAAAAGACAGGTGTTAAGGCACTTTCTCGTTTATTACCTTATTTTATGTCGGGCCTATCCCTTTTAAGTGGTTTGGTATTCGCTGTCTTTTGGTTCTTCCCTCTCAGTCCAGACTTAAGAAAATATTGGTTACTCTTATTGGGTATTTTCCTTTATCTGCCTTTTATTTTCTTTGTTTCTAGTCGTGAAAAGTTAACCTATTTTGGTCAAGTACCGTTGAAAACGAGGCTAAGTCTTCTTTTAGCTTCGACAGCTGAATGGGGAACGGCCCTGGGGAGCTTTGTCAGTGTGGCTTATTTAATGGGCTTACATGTTCCCCTTTATAATCTGGTTCCACTTTATTTCCTAGCGGTTATTATTGGTATCTTCTCTATGATTCCGGGTGGGATTGGTAGTTTTGATTTGATTGTGATTACCGGTCTGACCTCTATGGGGGTTAGCAATGCTCTTGCGGTTAGTCTGCTCTTGCTCTTTCGTTTAACCTACTACGTTATTCCCTTCTTGCTTGGTGTTATCTTCTTTTTCAAACACATGGGAGGACGTATCAACGAGAAATACTTCAAACTTTCTTCACGAGTATTTGGTGGAAGTCTCCACCGTTTTCTCGTATATTTGCTACGTTTTTTAGGGATTTTCTTGATTTTGTCTGCCCTAATCCCTGAACGCTTGGCAAATGTTTACTTTATTAGCCGTTTTGATCCTATTCAGGAACAGTTGATTTGGCAATTCCCAAGTATCCTATTTGGTACCCTATTCATTTTCATGGCTCGTCTCATTAGACGTCGGGTTAAGGGTGCTTTTGTTGCCTCCTTGATAACCTTTGTCTTGGCCTTAATTTATGTCAATCTCAATGGTATTTCATGGGCCATGTCTTTCCTAATTTTACTCTCTTTGGTGCTTATGTTGATCATCAGAAAAAGGTTGTATCATCGTTACTTTGTTTATAGTTGGGAAGACAAAACCAAGGATTTTCTTTTCCTAGCCTTTACGATTCTGGTTCTTCTCGTTTTGGGTGGCAGTGGTTTTTGGTCTCATTTGTTGCCACCTAAGAACCGAGATGTTCTTGGACATTTTGTTCATATTTGGTTTGATATTTTACTGGCATCAGTTATCATTGCAACTATTGTTTGGGGAGTCTTGAGAATTTTGGCACCCCGCAGGCCTTTTGGTCAAAGCATGGATGATGAGCGCTTCACAGCTCTCCTTGAGAAATATGGAGGTGCATCAGAAAGTGCCCTGGCTTATTTACATGATAAACGCCTCTTTTGGTATCGTGTTGATGGACAAGACCAGGTTGTTTTCCAATTTGCACAAACCAGTAACAAGTGTGTGGTTATGGGAAATCCGATAGGTAATGAAAACTATTACCGAGCAGCTTGGGAATCTTTCTTGAAGACCTTATCGGATTGGAATTTACAAGCCTTGTTTTATGAGGCAGATGAGAGTATTACCCTGATGCTTCATGATTATGGCTTTGATTTTATGAAATTTGGGGAAAATGCCATGGTTGATTTGACGTCATTTTCTGTTGATGGTAAGCATGGTAAGAAGTTCCGTAAGCCAACCAATCGTGTTGAAAAAGCAGGTTTCCAGTTTAGGTTACTTGATCCTCCATTTTCAGAGACTCAGATGCAAGAAATGAAGGCTGTCTCAGATATTTGGCTTAACGGTCGTAAGGAGAAGGGCTTCTCTCTTGGTTTCTTTGATGTAGCCTATTTGCAGCAAGCACCGATTGCTATTGTTGAGAGTGAGGAGGGAGAAATTGTAGCCTTTGCCAACATCATGCCAACCAAAAACAAACGGGTGGCGACGATTGACCTTATGCGTTATGACTTTGAAAAGGCACCCGAAGGTATCATGGATTACCTCTTTGTGAAACTCTTCCAGTACTTCCAAGCAGAAGGAAAGCAGTATTTTGATATGGGAATGGCTCCACTCGCGAATGTGGGTACTGAAGAAGATAGTTTTTTGGAAGAGAAGGTTGCCAATTTGGTCTATGTCTTTGCGCAGCGTTTTTACTCTTTTAGTGGGCTCCAACGTTATAAGGAGAAGTTCTCTCCAATTTGGTCTCCCAAATACATTGTTTATCCTAAACGAACTTGGCTCTTGTTTGATATGATTGCCATTCTAAGGATTGATAATCGAAAAATTGAAGACAGATTGAAGAAAAGACGACTTTGGAAATAGATATGAAAAAATAGCGAAACCCTAAGGATTTCGCTATTTTGCTATGTCATAGAATTATTTTTCAAATTCTGCTTTTGATTTAGTATCTGCGTATTCTTCAGCGACTTCGCTTGAAAGAATATCATTGTAACTTGGCAATTTAATGTCTTGGCCATATTTGTTACGAAGGGCAGTAGTGACCAAACGGTAGGCCAGGTTGGCGTTACGAGAAAGAATTGGTCCATGGAAGTAGCTACCATAAACATTTTTATAGTGGACACCCTCAGAACCGTCTTCCTTGTTATTACCATTACCGTAGACCACTTTTCCAAGTGGTTTTTCATCATCAGAGAGGAAGGTACGCCCTTGGTGATTCTCAAAGCCATAGTAAGTTTCATCGAACTCTTCGTTATGGATCTTGATGTCACCAATATAACGATTATTTTCTTGATTGAGGGTGTAGTGGCCCATAACACCGATACCATCAATGCGGACACCATTAGCCTGGATGTAATATTGACCAAGAAGTTGGAAACCACCACAGATGGCAAGAACTACTTTGTTATCTTGGATGAATTGACCAATGGCCTCACGCTTAGTTGGGAGGTCTTTAGCAACAATAGATTGTTCATAGTCTTGACCACCTCCAAAGAAGACCATGTCGTAGTGGTCCTTGTCGAAGTCATCACCAACTGAAACGATGTCGAAGGTCATCTTAGCACCAAGTTTTTCACCCACGTATTTGATCATAAGGACATTTCCGTTGTCACCGTAGGTATTGAGTAGATTACCATAAAGGTGGGCAACATTTAGGTCATAGGTGTAGTCACGATTTTCTGGAGATTTGAGTGAAGTATAAGTCATTAGTTCATCTCCTTTCCGACAGCATGACGTTGAGCAAGAATATCACGGAATTCAAGCATAGCAGTATAGGTCGCTAAGATATAGGCATGATTGCAATCTTGTTTTTCAATCAAGGCCATAATATCTTCAAGTTTTTCTGCTTGCGTAATCTTTTCTTCTGGATAGCCGGTTACACGAAGACGGCGGGCAATTTCAGAATGGCGAACACCACCAGCGTTAATCTCAGGGATATCCATCTCGAGAATGCTTTCAAAGTTGGCATCCCAAATCCAGCTAGTATCAATACCATCAGCATAATTGGCGTTAAGAAGGACTGACAAGCTAAATGGATAATCTGCAAGTTTAATCATATCCAGAGCTTGGCTAGCTCCCACTGGATTCTTAATTAGTACGAGAGTACATGATTTGTCACCAATCTTAAAGGTTTCTTGGCGTCCAAAGACAGCACGACTCTTATCAAAACCAGCTTTGATTTGCTCTGGATCCACTCCGAAAAATTCAGCGACAGAAACGGCAGCAAGGGCATTGTAGATGTTATAAAGACCACCGACATTAATCTTGTAATCTTGTCCATCAATGACAAATTCAGAAGTAGTGTTAGTGATTTTAGTCAACTCTGTTAGCTTATAGTCTAATTCTGGACGGTGGAAGTCACAGTTGAGGCATACATAGTCACCCAGATTAGCATAAGTATTGAGGCGATACTGAAGAATGCTCTCACATTTAGGGCAGACAATTCCTTCGGTATTATAATGTGCCAGCTTTGGAGCGTGTTTTTCAGTGTCAAAACCATAGAAGCGTACAGGATTGACCACTTCTTTAGAATTAAAGAGAGGACTGTCTCCATTGGCCAAAATAGTGGCCTCAGGTGCCTTAGCAGCACCATCTAAAATCATCTGATAAGTGGTATAGATTTCACCATAGCGGTCCATTTGGTCACGGAAAATATTTGTGAAGACAAAAAGACTTGGAGTGATGTATTCAGTGATTTTTGGAAGGCTAGCCTCGTCAATTTCCAAGACAGCGATTTTCTTACCAGACTTGGCTTTTTTAGCTGTTAGGAAAGTAGAAGTGATTCCTGTGATCATGTTGGCCCCACTAGGGTTGGTCACAATCTCACCAAAAGCTTCTTTAAGAATTCCTACTGTTAAAGCTGTTGTCAGAGTCTTACCATTGGTTCCAGTGACAACGACAATCTCGTAATCCTTGGCTAAAGTGTCTAAAATATCTTTGTCAAATTTAAGGGCGATTTTTCCAGGCAGGGTTGAGCCACGTCCCAATTTTGAAAGGACGAAATGGCTAGCTTTTCCCGCTAGAATTCCCATGGTAGTTTTCATAGTCATGAATTTATTTTATCACAAAAAGTAGTGATTGTAGTCTCAAAATAGTTAGAATTCGTGGTATAATAGAAACTGTTTAAAAATTAAAAGAAAGTGTGATATGTATGGGACTACTTTCGTCCATTGATATTGATTTTTGGCGGTCACTCTTTGATAGTCCGCTGAAAGTTATCGTCAATAGTTTGGACATATTGATTGTTGCTTTTTTAATTTATCGCTTTATTAGGGCCCTACGAGGGACAAAAATTATGACCCTTGTTCAAGGGGTTGTCTTATTTATTTTAGTCAAACTGATTTCTGATTTTATAGGCTTCACGACGATTTCTTATTTGATGAATCAGGTTATCAACTATGGAGCCATTGCGGCGGTTGTAATTTTTGCACCAGAGCTTCGTTCTGCACTTGAAACCTTTGGACGGACGCCTCAGCATTTTTTGCAAAATAAAGAGGTTAGCTCAGATGAGAAGTTGGTTCAAGCCTTCGTTAAAGCTGTTAAGTACATGAGTCCTCGTAAGATTGGGGCGCTGGTTTCTATTGAACAGACTCAGACCTTACAAGAGCAGATTGCGACAGGTATTCCACTTGATGCAGTGGTGACTGGGGAACTGTTAATTAATATTTTCATCCCAAATACACCGCTTCATGATGGGGCTGTTATCATCAGAGATAGCAAGGTTGTGACGGCTTGTTCTTATCTGCCATTGACGGAATCTAATAAGATTTCCAAAGAGTTTGGAACTAGACATAGGGCTGCCATTGGTCTTTCAGAACAGACAGATGCACTGACCTTTGTTGTGTCTGAGGAAACTGGTGCGATTTCAATTGCTTACAAGGGGAATTTCATCCATGATCTCTCGGTTCAAGAATTTGAACAAGAGTTGAGTCTTATCTTGTTGAAAGAGCAAGAACCACGTCAGTCATTCTTCCAACGTTGGATTGGAGGTAGCAAAAAATGAAGCGTTTCGTAAATTTCTTTAAAAACGATCGTTTATGGCAGATGCTAGTTGCTCTCTTCTTTGCTGTGGTACTCTTTTTCACGGCATGGTCGGGAAATACGCAAAATAAAAACAATAGCTCAAGTGCATCTAATACCTTTACACAAACCGTTGAGTCGGTTCCTGTGGATATTAAATATGATAGTGATAAGTACTTTATCAGTGGTTATTCCTATGATGCCGAAGTCTATTTGACAGCGACAACACAGCTGGCTTTAACGACTGAGACAAGTAGTGATACGCGTCACTTTAAATTAGTTGCTGATTTGTCGAATTTGGGTCAAGGAACCAGTCGAGTACCTATTCAGGTTAAGGATCTTCCAGCTGGAATGTCTGCGCAAGTATCGCCATCAACCTTGACGGCGACTATTGGTAAAAAAGCCAGCAAGACCTTTGACGTCGTAGCTAACATCACATCAGATAAGTTAGCAAATGGCTATGAAGTTAAAAAAGTTAGCCTGGATGCAACCAAGGTAGAGGTAACTTCGAGTGAAGATATCATTAACCAGATTGATCATGTTCAAGCAGTATTGGAAGGCGATTCCAACCTGTCTGAAGATTATGATGGGAACTTGGTCCTTCAAGCAGTTTCGACCAATGGAACAGTCCTAGCAAGTTCAATCTCACCAGCTAAGGTGCATGCCAAGATTAGTTTGCGAAAATTAAGCAAATCTGTTCCTGTCAAGGTCGAACTGACTGGAGATAAGGCTAGCAATGTGTCTAGTATCAGCTATAGCTTTAATCGTGGGCATGTGACTATTGTTGGTAGTCAAGAAGCTATGGATAAGATTGATAGCATTACAGTCCCTGTGGACATTAGCCAAGTGACTAAGGACACTTCAAAAACAATAGACCTTAAGGCAGAAGGTGTTACGGTTCAGCCTGGCACTGTTAAGGTTAACTTAAAAGTCACGCAAAAATAGGGGAGTTACATTTTTCCTAAATTCATGTATAATGGATGGGATTGAGAGGGACTAATCTCATAAAAATGTAACCAATTAAAAATGTTTAAAATCAAGGGTTGAAAATATTGGCGAAATCTTATAAAGTTAGATTGTCTAGATAGATTTCACTAGATTGACTCTTGCTAAACAGCATCACAGTTTAAGGAGGATTTAGTGCTCAAGCACTAATAATAGAATTATGGGTAAATATTTTGGAACAGACGGTGTTCGTGGAGAAGCAAACGTTGAACTTACGCCTGAATTGGCCTTTAAATTAGGTCGTTTTGGTGGTTATGTGCTTAGCCAACATGAGACTGGCCGTCCTAAAGTTTTTGTGGCACGTGATACACGTATCTCTGGTGAGATGTTGGAATCTGCCTTAGTAGCAGGTTTGCTCTCAGTGGGTATTGAAGTCTACAAACTTGGAGTACTTGCGACACCTGGCGTCTCATACTTGGTCCGTACAGAAAATGCAAGCGCTGGTGTTATGATTTCAGCCAGCCATAATCCAGCTCTTGATAATGGTATCAAGTTCTTTGGTGGCGATGGCTTTAAATTGGATGATGCGCGTGAAGCGGAAATTGAAGCCCTTCTCGATGCTGCAGAAGATACGCTTCCACGCCCTTCAGCTGAGGGACTTGGAACACTTGTGGATTATCCAGAGGGTCTTCGTAAATACGAAAAATTCTTGGTGGCTACAGGTGTTGACCTCGGTGGCATGAAAGTTGCCTTGGATGCGGCTAATGGAGCAGCTGCGGTATCTGCACGTAACATTTTCCTTGACTTGAACGCAGAAATCTCTGTTATTGGTGACCAACCTGATGGCCTTAACATCAATGCTGGTGTTGGTTCGACACACCCAGAGCAGTTGCAAGCCTTGGTTAAAGAAACTGGCTCAGCTATTGGTCTTGCCTTTGATGGTGACAGTGACCGTCTCATCGC
Organism: Streptococcus sp. 22.1; assembly: GCF_016648645.1. Taxonomy (NCBI): domain Bacteria; kingdom Bacillati; phylum Bacillota; class Bacilli; order Lactobacillales; family Streptococcaceae; genus Streptococcus; species Streptococcus sp. 22.1. The sequence continues at coordinate 93,183 of NZ_JACLQK010000003.1, forward strand.
TGTTGATGAAAATGGCGATATTGTTGATGGTGATAAGGTGATGTATATCATTGGTAAACATTTGTCTCAAAAAGGCGAGTTGGCTAAAAATACTATTGTAACAACAGTTATGTCAAACCTTGGTTTCCACAAGGCACTTGACCGCGAAGGCATTAACAAGGCAGTGACTGCTGTTGGTGACCGTTACGTTGTCGAAGAAATGCGTAAAAACGGCTACAACCTTGGTGGTGAACAGTCTGGACACGTTATTATCATGGATTACAACACAACTGGTGATGGTCAATTGACAGCAATCCAATTGACTAAAGTCATGGTTGAAACAGGTAAGAGCTTGTCTGAATTGGCTTCAGAAGTGACCATCTATCCACAAAAATTGGTTAATATCCGTGTGGAAAATAGCATGAAAGATAAGGCTATGGAAGTTCCTGCAATTGCCGCTATCATTGAAAAAATGGAAGCTGAGATGGCTGGAAATGGACGTATCTTGGTTCGTCCAAGTGGTACTGAACCTCTTCTTCGTGTTATGGCAGAAGCCCCAACAGATGATGAAGTGAATTACTACGTTGATACGATTGCCGATGTTGTTCGTGCAGAAATTGGATTGGACTAAGTATGATAGCTAAGCTCAGAGCCTTCATGGCCACCGAAGTTTTCAAGTACCTTTTCTTTGGTGTCTTGGCAACTTTGGTCTATATGGTCAGTCGTACTTTGATTTTTCAGTTTATCCAACAAGGAACACTTTCAGCAGTCTTAGCGAATGCGATTGCCATTATCTTTGCCTTTTTTACAAATGACATGTTTGTCTTTAATCAGGAAAAGACAGGTATGGTTACGCGCTTTGTTAAGTTCGTGGGTGCTCGCCTATTGACCTTGGTCTTGGATTTGGCTCTGGCCTATTTCTTGGTCGATACCTATCCAGAAATTATTGGTCAATTTGTTGGTCATAGTCATGCTTGGGTAAACGGTATCGAGAGCCTCTTCTCTCAGGTCCTTATCATTGTATTGAACTATATTATTTCTAAATTCTTCGTCTTTACAGGCGAGAAAGTATAAGCAAAAAGGAAGTTGTTAGGAAATGTGTTAAAAGCATTTCTTACCAACCTCCTTTTTTGATATAATTGAAGAGACTTAAAAAAATAGAAAGATGAAACATGTACGTACAATTATCTCAACGCCTTAAGGATGTAGCAACCTATGTTCCCAAAGGCGCAAAACTCTTGGATGTAGGCAGTGATCATGCCTATCTTCCGATTTATTTACTTGAAAAAGGTTTGATTACTTCAGCTATTGCTGGAGAAGTGGTAAAAGGGCCCTATGAATCCGCTCTTGCTAATGTCTCAGCTTCTGGTTTCCAAGATAAAATGGAGGTGCGCTTGGCTAATGGCTTGGCTGCCTTCGAACCTGCTGATGAGGTAACAACTATCACGATTTGTGGTATGGGAGGACGTCTTATTGCGGACATCCTTGATGCTGGAAAGGACAAACTTAAGGGCGTAGACCGCCTGATTTTACAACCAAATAATCGTGAAGATGATCTCCGTATCTGGTTGATGGAAAATGGTTTTGAGATTATTGCAGAGTCTATCATGACTGAAAATGGCAAATACTACGAAATCATGGTGGCAGAAGCTGGACACATGAGCCTTTCGGACAAGGAAGTGCGTTTTGGTCCTCATCTCATGAAAGACCAATCTCAGGTTTTCCAGCTCAAATGGCAACGCGAAATCAATAAATTAGAGATTGCTTTAGGATCCATTCCACTGGCCAATCAGGCTGATCGTACAGCTATTGAAGATAAAATTCAAACCATTAAGGAGGTTTTGAATCATGTTAGCTAGTGAACTTATTAAGACTTATGAAGAATTTTGTCCACAGGAGCTTTCTATGGAAGGTGATGTGGTTGGCTTGCAGATTGGTAGTCTGGACAAAGAGATTCAGAAGGTTATGGTTACCTTGGATGTTCGTGAGAATACGGTAGCCGAAGCCATTGAAAAAGGTGTGGACCTCATTATTGCTAAACATGCTCCAATTTTTCGTCCAGTTAAGGATTTGGTGTCTTCGCCTGACCGAGATATTTTACTTGACCTGGTTAAGCATGATATTGCAGTCTATGTGAGTCATACTAATATTGATGTCGTTAATGATGGGCTGAATGATTGGTTCTGTGACTTACTTGACATTAAAGACACCACTTATTTAACGCAGACTTCTGAAAATCATGGAATCGGTCGAGTAGGTGATATCGTGCCTCAGACTATTGAAGAACTTGCTCTTAAAGTCAAGTCTGTTTTTGCCTTAGATAGTGTTCGCTTGGTTCGTTATAATCATGACAATCCTCTAGTTAGCCGTGTGGCTATTTGTGGGGGTAGCGGTCAAGGATTTTACCAGGATGCTTTGAAAAAGGGCGCACAAGTCTTCATCACTGGTGATGTTTACTACCATACAGGACAGGAAATGATTACTAATGGTCTCTTGGCAATTGATCCCGGGCACCATATCGAAGCCCTTTTTATCTCAAAGATTGCTGAGAAACTTGAGGCTTGGAAACTTGAGCATGATTGGAATGTGACCATACTTGAAAGTCAGTCCTCAACCAATCCTTTTGACCATTTGTAGGAGGATGAGTCTGTGACTTGGCTTTTACATCAAAATGTAGTCTTTTTGGCCTTGCTTGCTGGTCTTTTTACTTGGGGCTGTACCATTGTTGGATCGGCCATTGTTTTCTTCTTCAAGAATATTAGCCGTAAATTGCTAGATATCATGATGGGCTTTGCGGCAGGTGTCATGATTGCGGCCTCTTTTTGGTCGCTTTTGGACCCCTCTTTAACTTATGCGACTCAAAATGGCTATGGGAAGTGGTCATGGTTCCCTGCGGCATCTGGTTTCTTGCTTGGCGGTGTTGCCCTTCGTTTGATTGATGCCGTCGTTCCCCATTTGCATTTGGGGAATGACATCTCTAAAGCAGAAGGTATTCAACCTCGTAAGAAAAAGTTGTCCAAGACAGCACTGCTCTTTTTGGCTATCACCATTCATAATTTTCCAGAGGGATTAGCAGTCGGTGTGACTTTCGGAGCCTTGGCTGGTGGCAATATGACATTCGCGGGTCTTATGGGAGCCATTGGTCTAGCTATAGGTATTGGTTTGCAGAATGTCCCTGAAGGTGCAGCCCTCTCAGTTCCTATTCGAGCAGATGGAAAATCTCGTATCAAGGCCTTTTATTGGGGATCTATGTCAGCCATCGTGGAGCCTATAGGGGCTGTTATGGGAGCTGCCCTTGTCATGTTGATGATGGCAATCATTCCTTATGCTTTGGCCTTTGTGGCTGGTGCCATGATTTTTGTGGTAACGGAGGAATTGATTCCTGAATCACAAACCAATGGTAATACTGACGTAGCAACCTTGGGCCTTATGGTTGGCTTTGTCGTCATGATGGTCATGGACGTGGCCTTGGGGTAAAAGAATAATAAAAAGCTGTGCCTATTGATATAGGACTCAGCTCTTTTCAAATAGATGGAGTAAAAAATGAAAATTGCAATCGTTGGTGCAGGTATCGTCGGTTCAACGGCTGCCTACTACTTATCAAAAGAAAAAGGCGTAGAAGTTACAGTATTTGACCATGGTCTTGGACAAGCAACCAAGGCAGCAGCAGGAATTATCAGCCCCTGGTTTTCCAAGCGTCGTAATAAGGCCTGGTATCGCATGGCCCGTTTGGGAGCCGATTTTTACCAAGATTTAGTTTCAGATCTTGAAAAGGATGGTTATGACACAAGCTTCTATGATCAGTCTGGTGTAGCCCTTCTCAAGAAAGACGATAGTAAATTGGATGCTTTGTACCAGCATGCAGAAACGAGACTAGAAGAATCACCCATTATTGGTGAACTCTCTATAAAAAATGCTGAGGATCTCCCTGAATTCACTGGATTTGACCATTATCTCTATGCTTCTGGAGGAGCCAGAGTGGAGGGGGCAGAGTTGACAGCTACCTTGATTGAGGCCTCTGGTTTTGAAAAGGTGGAGGGACCAGTTACACTCTCTCCTCTTGACAATGGCACTTACGAGATTAATGCTCAAACTTTTGATAAGGTCATTCTCGCTTGTGGTGCCTGGCTAGGTCAAACGCTTGAACCCCTTGGTTTTGAAGTAGATGTTCGCCCCCAAAAAGGTCAATTACGTGACTATTTCTTTGAGGGGTTAGATACTGGTAAGTTGCCTGTTTTGATGCCAGAGGGCGAACTAGATGTCATCCCCTTTGCTGGTGGAAAGATTTCGGTAGGAGCTAGCCACGAAAATGACCAAGGCTTTGATTTGACAGTTGATGAGACTGTACTTGCAAGTCTGGAGGAAGAGGCTAAGACCTATTTCCCTGGCTTAAGCACGGCTAATTCCTTCTCAGAACGTGTGGGAACGAGAGCCTACACGAGTGATTTCTCTCCTTTCTTTGGAGAAGTTCCAGAACTTGAGAGTGTCTTTGTTGCTTCTGGTTTAGGATCTTCAGGGCTCACGACAGGGCCACTGATTGGAAAAAATCTGGTTGATTTGGCCATGAATCGCCCTGGTAGCTTGGATAGTGCGGACTATCCAGTGGCTCAGTACATTAAGAAAAAAGACTAATAGTATTAAAGTTCTTCTAGATATTTAGACTCAAGAATCAGCTGGCTATTTCTCGCTATTGAGGGATGTTGGCTGATTCTTTTTTATTAGAGTTATTTACATCTATTTCTTATTTGATTAGAAAATGATAAAATAGTAACTGTTCATCGATTGTAGGTGAATACTAATAAAAAATGGGGAGGGACTATGTTCCAAAAAGTTAAAGTATATGTGACAGTCTTTGTTTCCTTGTTAGTCATAAGTTTAGGCTTGTCTGTCAAAGCAGGGGCAGCAGAAGACTTGGCTGTGACAAAGACAAGAATTGTCCTAGAGAGTTATGAGTTTGGTCCTGCTGTAACCAAAGTCATTTTTGAATTTAATCAGAAGGTCACACCAGAGGTTGTCCACAGCTCAACCCAGGTTACAACAACAGGAGTTAGTCGTCAGGTGACGAATTCTTATGTGTCCGACGATCAGGGGCATGTGGTCTATTATGATAACAGCAAGTACGTGACGCTTGAATTGAGCCTACCTTCTTATAATCGCTACAATATGGGTGGAAATGCTGAACCTATGTATTTTAACCTTTCTACTTGGACTAACCAATGGCTGGAAAGTTATATGGTATCGATGAAAGATTTGTCAGTAGTGGCAGAAGGTAGTAGTCAGTCGCAAATGGTGTCTTCTGAGCAAGATGCCATCAATAATCGTTTGATGCCAACAACGGAGGTTTTCGATGAGCGAGGGCAGGTAGGTAACATGCAGTATGCGGCTTATAGTGCCCAGACTGGTACAGGAAATAGCACCAAACCTTTGATAGTCTGGCTACACGGCATTGGTGAAAGAGGGACAGATATGAATATTCCCCTTCTTTCAAATGACGTCTATGCACTTACCCAGCCTGATATTCAAGGTCATTTCTTAACAACTGGTGATCAGGCGCGTGGGGTCAATGTGCTTGCTGTTCAAACGCAGACACCTTGGGGGTCGGATAATGCAGCACAACTCAAAGAGACCATTGATACATACCTAGCTAATCACCCAGAGGTAGATAAGGGACGAATTTATCTTGCAGGGGTTTCCAATGGTGGTGGTATGGTCTTGACCATGGGAGCAACCTATCCAGATTATTTTGCAGCTCTCATTCCAATTGCTGCTCCCTTAACTGTTGACCAATCTGGGATTGATAAACTGAAGAACCAGCCTATGTGGTTGATTCACACGAAAGCGGACACAACAGTTCAACCAGAAAATAGTGTCTTGCCTCTATACAAGAGTTTGATTACCTCTGGAGCTTCTAACAAATGGTTTTCATACTTTGAAACAGCTACCGGGACTGATCTTCCTGGTACAGAGTATGATGGGCATTGGGCTTGGATTTATTTCTTCCATGACCAGGTGATTGGCGTTCAGCATCCTGAAAATACGAAAAATTGGGATGGTTATAGTGGTATGGTAGCCACTGACCCAACCTATGGCGGTGGCTCTCGAGCTAGTGTCAATGGGCAAACCTATAACAGTATCTTTGACTGGATGAGTGCACAAAGGCACTGAAGAAGATGATGATTACGCTTTCTAAGGAAAGTGCTACAAGAGGTTATCTTCAATCTAAAAGGGTTTCAATCGAAATCCTTTTTTCATTGGATTAAGAAAATGGACACTTGTGATTTTCTTAATGAAAGCTTAAGAACATAGGGTTTACCGTGACAAGAGGGCTGAAAAATGCTAAAATATAGGTAATATATTAGAGAAAAAAGGAGCCTTCTTATGAAAGGTATTATTCTTGCAGGCGGTTCAGGGACGCGTTTGTATCCATTGACTCGTGCTGCATCAAAACAACTGATGCCGATTTACGATAAACCAATGATTTATTACCCACTATCAACACTTATGTTGGCTGGTATTAAGGAAATCCTCATCATCTCAACACCACAGGACCTTCCACGTTTTGAAGAGCTCCTTGGTGATGGTTCTGAGTTCGGTATTTCCCTTTCTTACGCAGTACAACCAAGTCCAGATGGATTGGCTCAAGCCTTTATCATTGGTGAAGACTTCATTGGTGATGATAGTGTTGCCCTTGTTCTTGGGGACAATATTTTCCATGGCAATGGTCTTTCTGCCATGCTTCAACGTGCCGAAGCTAAGGAAAAAGGAGCTACAGTCTTTGGTTATCAAGTTAAGGATCCAGAACGTTTTGGTGTTGTTGAATTTGACGACAATATGAATGCCATCTCAATCGAGGAAAAACCTGAGCATCCAAAATCAAACTTTGCTGTAACTGGTCTTTATTTCTATGACAATGATGTTGTGAAAATTGCCAAAAATATCAAACCAAGTCCTCGTGGCGAACTTGAAATCACGGATGTTAACAAGGCTTACTTAGAACGTGGTGACCTCTCTGTTGAACTTATGGGACGTGGCTTTGCTTGGTTGGATACAGGCACTCACGAAAGTCTCTTGCAAGCTGCTCAGTACATTGAAACAGTTCAGCGTTTGCAAAATGTTCAAGTGGCTAACCTTGAGGAAATTGCCTATCGCATGGGCTACATTACTAAAGAGCAGGTCCTCGAATTGGCACAACCACTTAAGAAGAATGAATACGGGCAATATTTGCTCCGTTTGATTGGAGAAGCATAATGACTGAACAATTTTTTGGTAAAGAATTAGCTGCACGTAAGATTGAAGCCATCCCAGGTTTACTTGAATTTGATATTCCAGTACATGGGGATAACCGTGGTTGGTTTAAGGAAAACTTTCAAAAAGAAAAAATGTTGCCGCTTGGTTTTCCAGAATCATTCTTTGCAGAAGGAAAATTGCAAAACAACGTTTCTTTCTCACGTAAAAATGTTTTGCGTGGTTTGCACGCTGAGCCTTGGGATAAATACATCTCAGTAGCAGATGAAGGAAAGGTTCTTGGAACTTGGGTTGACCTCCGTGAAGGCGAAACGTTTGGGAATACTTACCAAACAGTGATTGATGCCTCAAAAGGAATCTTCGTTCCTCGTGGTGTTGCCAATGGTTTCCAAGTTTTGTCTGATAAGGTCGCATACAGCTATCTTGTGAACGACTACTGGGCACTTGAACTCAAACCAAAATACGCCTTTGTCAACTATGCTGACCCAAGCCTTGATATCAAGTGGGAAAACTTGGAGGAAGCAGAAGTCTCAGAAGCAGATAAAAACCACCCATTGCTCAAAGACGTTAAACCCCTAAAAGCAGAAGATTTGTAAAAAACATAGCTCTTAAAAGAATCAGTAAAATCATTATATAGTTTTTAGCTTTGCTATAAACGAGCGAAGCGAGCTATATGCTTAGCTTTCCGCCGTGAGAAAAGCACCTGAACCATTTTGTTTCAGGTGCTCGGAAGTTTTGAGACATTAGGCTCAAAACTTAGTCATGGAACTTCGTAGAAGTTCGCTGACGTCCGTACTCACCTAAGGAAAGCTAAAAAAAATTGATTTAAGGAACAATCAAAAAAACTATTTGGAGAAAAAATGACTGAATATAAAAACATCATCGTAACCGGTGGCGCAGGTTTCATCGGTTCAAACTTCGTACACTATGTCTACAACAATCATCCAGACGTGCATGTGACTGTCCTTGACAAGCTCACTTACGCTGGTAACCGTGCTAACATTGAAGAAATCCTTGGTGACCGTGTTGAATTGGTTGTTGGTGATATTGCTGACGCTGAATTGGTTGATAAATTGGCTGCTAAGGCTGATGCTATTGTTCACTACGCGGCTGAAAGTCACAATGATAATTCATTGAACGACCCATCACCATTTATCCACACAAACTTTATTGGTACATACACACTTTTGGAAGCTGCTCGTAAATACGATATTCGTTTCCACCACGTGTCAACAGACGAAGTGTATGGTGACCTTCCATTGCGTGAAGATCTCCCTGGACATGGTGAAGGTCCTGGTGAAAAATTCACAGCAGAAACCAAATACAACCCATCATCACCTTATTCATCAACCAAGGCTGCTTCAGACCTTATCGTTAAAGCATGGGTTCGTTCATTTGGTGTTAAAGCAACGATTTCAAACTGCTCAAACAACTATGGACCATACCAACACATCGAAAAATTCATCCCACGTCAAATCACCAATATCTTGTCAGGTATTAAACCAAAACTTTATGGTGAAGGTAAAAACGTCCGTGACTGGATTCACACTAACGACCATTCAACTGGTGTTTGGGCTATCCTCACTAAAGGTCGTATCGGTGAAACTTACTTGATTGGTGCTGATGGTGAAAAGAATAACAAGGAAGTGCTTGAGCTTATCCTTGAAAAAATGGGTCAACCAAAAGACGCTTATGACCGCGTAACAGATCGCGCTGGTCACGATTTGCGCTATGCTATTGATTCAACAAAATTGCGTGAAGAACTTGGTTGGGAACCACAATTCACAAACTTCGAATCAGGTTTGGAAGAAACAATCAAGTGGTACACAGATCACCAAGACTGGTGGAAGGCTGAAAAAGAAGCTGTTGAAGCTAACTACGCTAAGACACAAGAAGTGCTTAAATAAATGGAAAGTCTATCACTTCAAAGTTAGTGATAGATTTTTCTATTAAGAGAGGTTAGGAGAGATAATGAATAGAAAAGAATGGATTGAATATTTTGAAGCGATTAATAATCGTAAACCCACCATCCAGGAGTGTCAGCAAGCCCTCTTAAATGGTGAATTTGTTATGGAAGGAAGGCAAGCTACTTTTTCCAGCAATGGTAAGTCCGTGACTGGAGGAGCCATACCTTTACCAAATCAAATAGTTAACCAACCTTATGCACAGCAAATGGTCTTTGTTAAGAAGAAAAAGTTTGGGAAGAAGACTTTTATTGGTCTTGGTATTGCTTTATTTCTTATTGTAGCAACAAGTCTTGGCCTCTTTTTGTTTTCTTCCAAAGGAACAAACTTGGGTGGTTTGTGGGTAACTAGTGATAATGCTGGTTTGGTTTATGAGTTAAGTGGGAAAAAGTCAAAACTTGTTGCAGGCCATAGGGAAGAAGAAATCAAAGAAATCTCTATTGGTCAGAAAGTAAGACAGAAGTTTGAAAAAAACTTAGAGGACGTCAGTGATTCAAAACTAAAAACGATTGCTGATTTTGACAAGAAATACCAATTACAGACAAAAGAGATCATCCTGGTAAAGACGGAAGTGTTTGGATACTATAATCTGATTCAGAAAGATGGGACAAACTTTGTTCTAGATTTAACCTTATCAGACCTCTACTACGGATCAAGCACTAAAGATTTAAAAAAGAGATGTCTTTTTCATAAGGCAGAGGTTCCAAAAGTTTTTGTTGGGCAATGGAAAAAATTTGATTCCGATGATGATTCAGAAGGAGAAGGGACTATCTCTGAAAATGGGGTTGTTACTACAGATTCTGATGGTAAAGAAATCTTAATTGCTAAACCTTTAAAAGAATATCTGGTGGATAAATCAGGTAGGGTAGATAAGAATAAAGTACAAAAAGAGTTTACTAAAATTCAAAAGTCTCTTAAGTCACATGGTTATCAGGCTATGAGTGTTAATGACATCTACCACGATTCGAAAAATTTAAACTATTATGTAGTTGTAGATGGTGGCAAGCGCATTATTATCTTGGAGGATAGATACGACCATCTCTTTACAGGTTATCTTGAAAGACAAGACAAATAGTAATTAGGATACCTCTAGCAGATAAGAAGTGCTTAGATCATATCCCAAAGTCTATCATTCCTATAGGGGGTGATAGGCTTTTTTTACTTATAAATACCACATTAACTTATAACAGCGATACAAATGATTACATAAATATTACAAAAATTACACAAAACACTTGATTTTTGTAACAAAATAGATATAATAGACATATAGAAAAGAGGTTTATGAAAATGAAAAGAAAAGTTATTCGTGTTTGCTCTCTTGTTTTGTTGTCTGTAGCTGTTTCTACAACCCTTGTTGGATGTGGCTCTAAGTCAGAAAAAGACACTGCATCATCATCTACAATGTCAACTTCTAAAGTTGTGAAGTCATCAACAAAAACAAAAGCATCTGAGAAGAAATCTGCTAAAAAGTCTAAGACAGAGGATTCATCTTCAAAGGATTCTCAAGGTCAAGAAGAAGCGAGTGCTCCTGAAGCTAGCTCTTCAAAAAATCAAGCCACAGCAGGAACTGATGGTCAAGCAGGAACAAGTGGTAGTGCTGCTTCTGAGTCAAACAAGTCTAGTCAAGCAACAACTGATACTCAAAGTGATGCTCCTGTTCCAGCAGCATTAGTGGGAACTTGGACTGGTACGAGTCCTCAAGCAACAGACATTAGTTTTACAGTTGATGCTGATGGGAACATCACTTCAAAAGCTAATTTCAATGTCGATTACGAACCCTATCGTCAAAGCTCAACAACTGCAAAAGCTGTTCAAATTTCCGGTAATCTCTACGTTTGGGAAGGTGGCGATTTTTCAACCTTGCTTCCTGGTATTACTGGACTAGGGGGAGCTGGTTTCCAAGCTAAGCCTGGTTTTATTCTTGAAAATGGAACCTACACGCCAGTTCAATTCATTTCAGACTTGGGCCCAACCTTTGATTATAGCAACTACAATGCTTTCCCATTCTCATTAACAAAATAATAGGAAGAGGCTATCTGAAGAGATAGCTTCTTTTTTGCCTCAACTCTTATCATTCATGGTCTCATTTCTGCTTAAAAAATGGTAGAATAGTTACATGCAAACAAAACCAACTTCAGCTTATGTGCATATTCCATTTTGCACACAAATTTGTTATTATTGTGACTTTTCCAAGGTCTTTATTAAAAATCAGCCCGTTGATGACTACCTACGGGCTTTGATTCGTGAGTGGGAGCTTTTAGATATCAAGGAGCTTCGCACGCTTTATATTGGTGGAGGGACCCCAACAGCTATTTCTGCCGAGCAATTGGACTACCTTTTAAGTCATCTTCAGAAAAACTTGGATTTGTCAAAGCTGGAGGAATTTACTATTGAGGCCAATCCTGGGGATTTGACGGTTGATAAGATTGAAGTACTCAAAAAATCTGCTGTTAATCGAGTGTCTTTAGGGGTTCAGACTTTTGATGACAAGCACTTGCGTCAAATTGGCCGCAGTCACAATCAAGCACAGATTTATGAAAGCATTGATAGCTTGAAGTCTGCTGGTTTCCATAATATTTCCATTGACCTCATTTATGCGCTACCTGGTCAAACCATGGATCAGGTCAAGGAAAATGTGAGAAAGGCACTGGAACTGGATATTCCACACCTAAGTCTCTACAGTTTGATCTTGGAACATCACACGGTCTTTATGAATAAGATGCGTCGGGGTAAGCTCAATCTGCCAACTGAGGATTTGGAAGCAGAGATGTTTGACTATATTATCCAAGAGTTGGAAAAGAATGGTTTTGAGCATTATGAGATTTCCAACTTTACCAAACCTGGGATGGAGAGTCGTCACAATCTCATGTACTGGAATAATGATGAGTACTATGGTGTTGGTGCTGGAGCCTCTGGTTATGTCAATGGTGTTCGTTATCGCAATAGAGGACCTATCCAGCATTATCTAAAGGCTATAGCTGAGGATGGTCATGCTAGACTTCACGAGGAGCATCTGACTAAGGCGGAGATGATGGAGGAGGAGTTCTTCCTTGGTTTGCGTAAAAAGTCAGGTGTGTCTATTAAACGTTTTGAAGAGAAGTTTGGTTTGTCATTTTCGGATACTTATGGAGACATTGTGAAAAAACTACAGGAAGATGGTCTCTTGGTCAAGGATCCAGAGGTGGTTCGTATGACCAAACGAGGACTCTTTTTGGGAGATAGTGTCGCTGAGCAATTTATCTTGGAGGATTAGATGGGATTAAAATTTAGTATTCCTTATCAGATTCCGTTTTATGAGACGGATATCACGCATCAGGTGAAGTTACCACATTTATTGGCTTTTTCATTGCAAGTATCTGGTATGCAGTCAGAGTCTCTGGGTAATACGGATAAGGAAGTTTTTGATAAGTACGGTCTGGTTTGGATTGTGACAGACTATGCGATTGAGATTGACCGTTTGCCTCGCTACAATGAAAAGGTGACCATTACAACTGAAGCCGTTTCCTATAATAAGATTTTTTGTTACCGTAATTTTTACATCACGGATGAAACTGGTCAACAAATCATGCTCTTTAAGACTACTTTTGCTCTTATGGATTATGAAACGCGTAAGGTAGCCGAAGTGCCAGATGAGGTGGTAGCACCTTATGGGGCTGATAAGATTAAAAAGTTGATTCGAGGGCCTCGCTATAAGGCTTTGGAAAATCCAATTGAGACGCTTTATCGTGTGCGTTATTTTGACCTAGACATGAATGGTCACGTTAATAATAGCAAGTACTTGGAGTGGATGTTGGATGTTTTCGATTTGGACTTTTTGACCAAGTGTACACCAGCCCATATTGACCTCAAGTATGTTAAGGAAATTCATCATGGAGCAGAAATTTATTCAGGTTACGAGTTTGACCAAGAAAGTTTGAGTAGTCAACACCAGATTTGTGTGGATGGCAATATTCATGCTCAGGCTATTATCCAATGGAAAGAAATAGGAGACGAGTAGGATGACATATAAAGGTTATTTGATTGATTTAGATGGAACTATTTACAAGGGGAAGGACCGCATTCCTGAGGGAGAAGCCTTCGTTAAGGAGTTGCAGAAGCGTCAGATTCCCTATCTTTTTGTGACGAATAACAGTATGCGTACACCAGAAATGGTCCAAGAACTTTTGCGTAATCAGTGCGAGTTGGAAACGCCTCTTGAGACCATTTACACAGCAACCTTGGCGACAGTTGACTATATGAATGATATGAATCGTGGTAAGACGGTTTATGTTATCGGTGAGACTGGACTTAAATCTGCAATTGCGGAAGCGGGGTATACGGTAGATGAGGAAAATCCTGCCTATGTTGTGGTGGGCTTGGACCGTGAAGTCACTTATGAAATGTTGGTTAAAGCAACGCTTGCTATCCACAAAGGGGCTATATTTATTGGAACTAACCCAGACTTGAATATCCCAACAGAACGTGGTCTTCTTCCAGGTGCTGGTTCCCTCTTGGCCCTTATTGAGGCGGCTACCCGTGTGAAACCAATCATTATCGGTAAGCCTAAAGCTATTATCATGAATAAGGCTCTTGAAATCCTTGGGACAGAACGTAGCCAAACTATTGTGGTTGGTGACAATTACTTGACTGATATTACAGCTGGCATTAAAAATGACTTTCCAACACTACTTGTGACAACTGGATTTACCAAGGCGGAAGAGGTTGCAGGTCTACCTGTCAAACCAGACCACGTACTTGCTAGTCTAGCGGAGTGGGATTTTGATGCGAACTAGGATTAATGCTGTTCTGACTCCGATTTGGCTCTTGGCCTTGTCTATTCTGGTGACAATTTATCTGGCATGGGGATTCTATTATTTTGATATTGACTGGATGCATCTTATGGACTATGTCATTATCGGAAAGACGGAGCTTTGGCATAATTTCAATGTCCTCATGCAGTACTTGACCTTTCCTTGGGTTGGTCATCTGGCTATGCCTGATTTTCCATCGTCGGAGAGTGGGCTAAAGCATTTTCATGATGTGAAGTGGCTCTTTCATTTGGTACAGGGGCTTGTTATTCTACTGGCTTATCCCGCAGCAACTTCTCTCTGGCGAAATGTGAAGAAGGGCACCTTTGGTCTTTATCGTAGGCTTTATATAAGTCTAGCAATCTTGCCAGTCCTTATTGGGGTTGTGGGAGTTTTTCTCGGATTTGATGAGTTTTTTACGCTCTTTCATGAAGCCCTCTTTCCTGGAGATAGCAGTTGGCTCTTTAATCCAATCTTGGATCCGATTATCAATGTTTTACCAGAAGAGTATTTCCTTCAATGTTTTGTGATTTTCTTTATTATTTATGAGGGGTTGATGGTGAGTTTGACCTGGTTGGCCCATAAGCAGCTTACAATGTATTTGAAAAATAAGGAGTAGTTATGTCTATTCGTGATAACCATTTGCATACCCATCATTCCTATGATTCGGATGCGAACTTTACTGATTATTTGACACATTTTGATGGGGAGATTGTAACGACTGAGCATTATGATCTCTCTAATCCTTATACCAAACAGGACGATGTGCCCGAGTACGAGGCTTATAGTCACGAAATCGAAAGTCTTAACCTCAAGTATGGCAATCGTATTAAACGTGGCATCGAGATTGGTTATTATCAGCCTAGGGAAAAGGATATTTTGGCCTTTTTGGATGGGAAGGACTATGATCTCAAACTGCTTTCTGTTCACCATAATGGGGTCAATGATTATCTTGATGATGAGGTAGCTGATATGGACAAGGCAAGCATTATTCAAGAGTATCTGGACAAGTTGGAGTACGCTATTGGTCGTGTGGACGCAGATGTTCTGGCCCATTTTGACTATGGTTTCCGACTTTTTGACGTGACTGTTGATGAGCTAAAAGCCTATGAGGAGCAGCTCAAACGCATTTTCCAGAAAATGATGGCTAATGATTTGGCTTTTGAGCTGAATGCAAAGAGTATGTATCTCTATCATCACGAAGATCTTTATCGTTATGCCTTGGGCCTTGTTAAGGATTTGGGATGTTGCAAGTATTCTATCGGCTCTGATGGGCATAAGTTAGAGCATTTTCGTCTGAACTTTGATAAGATTCAGGGGCTCTTGAGAGAATTTGATATTACTGAAGATATGATTATATAGCGAAGATGGCTTCAACTGAAGCTGTCTTTTTCTTAAGGAAAACTTAAAGGAAAAGCGTGGTTGTGGGATTTATAGAAGATTTTAAGTTTTGCTTGTTATGCTAATGTCAAGCAAAAGAAACTTATGGTTTCTATCTTATCTTTCAAAATTGGAGGTCTTCTATGAAATTTCTCAAAAGGCATGCCTATGCCTTACTCTTTACCCTTTTTCTGATGGGGGCAAATGTCTACTCTCTCTTAAAGGTCTTTGTCATTCCCTCAGCAGTCTCAACGGTTTCAGCCAATACGACTAGCTCAAGCACATCTTCGTCGACAGCATCTACCAGCACTGGTAAGGTAACTAAGACAGATACGACCTATAAAGATGACAATATGGATATCAAAATCACAACGGGTAAAACCAGTGATACTACTTACTATGTGGCAGATATCAAGCTGTCAAGTGCTGACTACCTTAAAACAGCTTTGGCACAAAATACCTATGGGACCAACATCACCGAGACTACTTCAAGTATTGCTCAGCAAAACAATGCTATCTTTGCCATAAACGGTGACTATTATGGGGCTAATCAGTCAGGTTATGTGATTAAGAATGGTCAAGTCTATCGTGATACTGATCGAAACAGTGATTACGAGGACCTTGCCGTTTACTCAGATGGTAGCTTCAAGACCTTTAAGGAAAGCGATACAACGGCTCAAAAATTGGTTGATTCAGGTGTGGTGAATACCTTTGCCTTTGGTCCAACCTTGGTTGAAAATGGCAAGGTAGCTGTATCAGAAAATGAAGAGGTTGGTCAAGCCATGGCTGACAATCCACGTACAGCCATCGGAGTTATCGAAGAAAGTGACGGCAGTGTGCACTATATTGTCATTGTCTCTGATGGTCGTACCAGTGAGTCGTCAGGATTGACTCTTTATGAAATGGCAGAGTTGATGAAATCTTATGGCGTGACGACAGCCTATAACCTTGACGGTGGTGGCTCATCTACCATGTACTTCAATGGTCAAGTCATTAACAAGCCAACCACAAACGGAAACAAAATCTCAGAAAGGGCGGTGAGTGATATTGTTTACATCGGTTACTAAAAAATCAGCCAGCAAACACTTTTTCACCTACATCGGTTTAACTATTTTTAGCCTAGTCTTTACCTTTGTTTATGAACGCTTTTCTTATGGGGAATCATCCATGTTTATGCGCATGATGTTCTTTGCACCATTGGCTGGAGCACTTATCTATCTACTTACTGGACTGGGGATGTCTTGGGTGAGAAATCGTGCCTCGAAACTTCTCTTTAATTCAGCCATCGCTATTGTCGCTAGTGCTTGTTTAGTTAAAGGTATTGTTGAAGTCTCAGGACGTACAACTAGTGTAGATATGCCCTATTGGTATGTGGCAGCTGGACTACTTTGTTTGAGTATTATGACAGGATTTATCAGACCTAGAAAATTAGCTTAACCATGAGAGCTTGGAGCTGTGCTTCAGGCTTTTTGTCTTGCTTTGAAAAATTATTTAGGATAAATATACAAATTATAGTATGAAGAAATGATTTCAATTTGGGAAATAGTACAAAGAAATTGTCAAAAAAAATAACTGAGCAAGATTTTTTGTGATAGGAATTTAGATAGAACGAAATCTTCTGTAGTGATGAAAGTAGCTGAAAAAAGTAGTGGTTTCCAGTTAAGCGATCACAGTCAGAAGTCTCTTTAGGTATCCACTTGGTTTGTAAAAAGATACCGCATCAACTTTTTATTTATTTGAACTCAATTTCACAGCAGTTTGTTTTGGCTATTAAATATACAAGGATTTCAAGTTTTTATAAAAATATACAAAAAAGGCTTGCTTTGTTTTGAATTTTCAGGTAAAATGAACTAAAATCAAAATCGTTGATAGAAAAAGTCAGATCGTTTCACAGAGAATGCGGGAAGCTGAGAACGCATGAGATCAAAGACGACACATTCTTGAGAGCGTATGCGAACTCTGGATGACAGTAGTGTACGACGGGTGGTTCCGTTAGAGACTAGGAGTTACAAGAGAGATTTTGTGACTTCATGAGGAAGAGGGGGTGACCCCTGTTCGAATTAAGGTGGAACCACGTGCCAACGTCCTTGCAAAAGTTATTTTTGCGAGGACGTTTTTTGCTACACTTTTTTTAGAGTGTGTAGCGAGAAGTACACTTGATTAGAGTCGAACAGAAAGGAAAAACTATGGAAATCAAAGGATTACGAAAGATTGAACCCTATGTAGCGGGTAGTCAGCCTGCTGAGAAAAATATCATTAAGTTGAATACTAATGAAAATGCTTATGGACCAAGTCCAGCAGTCCATCAAGCTTTAGCATCCTTTGATGCCCATCAGTTACGAAAGTATTCGACTTTGGATCAAGCAGCTTTACGTCAGGCTTTGTCTGAACAGTTGGGTGTGCCTGCCGATCAAGTGATTATCGGAAATGGCTCAGACGATATCCTGTCAATGGCTTTTCTAGCTTTCTTTAATAGCGAGGAAGAAGTTTTGTTTCCAGATTTGACCTATGGTTTTTACAAGGTATGGGCAGATTTGTACCACATCCCTTTTAGAGAAGTGCCCTTGAGTTCTTCATTTGAGATAGCTACTCAAGATTATCTGGTTGAAAATGGTGGGATTGTCATTACCAATCCTAATGCGCCAACAGGTATTTATAAACCTTTAGATCAAATCGAGGAGATTATAAAAGCCAACCAGTCGGTAGTTGTGATTATTGACGAAGCCTATATTAACTTTGGTGGGGAGACGGCCTTACCGCTCCTAGAAAAGTATGACAATGTGTTTATCACTAGGACCTTTTCTAAGGATGCCTCCCTTGCTGGCTTGCGTGTCGGTTACGGCATAGGAAGTCCTAAACTAATGGCTGTAATCAATGCCGTCAAGAATTCAGTCAACCCTTATAATGTGGATAGCATTGCGGAAGTCTTGGCGACTGCAGCGGTTAAGTCCTGGGGCTACTATGAGGACACTTGCGCAAAGATTATGGCAACACGTGACTGGTTTAGCCAAGAATTGCAGGCGATTGGTTTTGATATCCTACCTTCAAAAACTAATTTTGTTTTGGTCAAACCTCACGGAGTGACTGCAGGTCAATTGTTTGACTACCTCCAAAGTAAGAAAATTTATGTTCGTTATTTTCCAAAAGTGGAGCGTATTTCAGACAGACTACGCATTTCTATTGGGACGCAGGATGAGATGGAGCGCGTATTAATGACAATACAGGAGTTACAAGCATGAAAAAAACGACATTAGCCTTAGGAATGCACGATAAACTTTTCAAACGTGCCCGTACCATGTATCAGATTGAACACCGTATCTGTGACTTGTTGATGACAAAGGGTTTCCTTCGAATTGAGACACCAACCCTAGAACATTTCGAAGTCTTTAGTGATGTCGTGGACAATGGAAACTATAATTTCTTTGACAAAAATGGAGAGCTTGTTAGTTTACGTCCTGATATTACTAGCCAAATTGGGCGTGTGATTGCTTCGACTCAAGTTCATACACCGATTAAATTTTCTTACTCTGGAAAAGTCTTTAACTACAATGAGGAAATGCGTGGCCTATCAAATGAGCATACGCAGGCTGGTATTGAGATCATAGGATTCCCTGTTCACCAGGCATTGGAAGAAGCAATAGCTTCTGCTAAAGAGGCTCTAGATGCTGCAGGGGTCAAAAATTACAAGTTTGAATTTTCACATGCCCGCCTTCTACAACTCATTTTTGAAGAATTAAACCTTCCAGCTGTAAAAGAAGCAGAGTTGGCGGCCTATATCCGTGACAAATCGATCACCGGTCTTAAGGAGTTCACCAAAGAAAATCCAAGTCAATATGACAAGGTCTTGGAGCAGTTACCCTTCTTGTTTGGTGAGACAAATGCTGTCTTGACCAAGGCTAGACAGTTAACAGACAGTGAAGCCTTTTTGACGGCCTTGGATAGTTTGGAAGTTTTAACTAATCGTTTATCAGATAGTCTCCCAGAGACGACGCTTGATTTGGCTCAATTGCCAGCAGTGCCTTACTACACGGGCATGATGTTTAAGGTCTTCGGTGACAAGGTACCAGATGCCTTTGTATCAGGTGGCCGTTACGATAAACTATTTGAACGCTTTGGAGCTACCGAGTTAACAGCGGTTGGCTGGGCCATTGATATCGACTCAGTTTATCAAGCAGTACATGACGATGTGGAATTTGGAGGTGACTTGGATGACTAGCAATCAAATCACAATTGCCTTGACCAAGGGACGTATTGAGAAAGATACGGTTAAATTACTGGAAAAAGCTGGCTTTGATATGTCTTTCATGGCCGATAAAGGACGTAATTTGATTTTCGAGAGTCCTGACAACCGGTTCCGTTTTCTCTTGGTCAAAGCTCCAGATGTGACTACCTATGTTAGACACGGCGTCGCAGATATTGGGATTGTCGGTAAGGATGTTTTGGTCGAACATCCGACAGGTTATTTAGAAATGTTAGACCTTAATTTTGGTCTTTGTAAATTCTCTGTAGCATCAACAGAAGACTATAACCCTGATGACCATAAGCGTAAACGTATTGCGACCAAGTATCCAACCATTGCGACAGATTATTTTAATCAAAAGGGTGAGGATGTCGAGATAATTTCGATTCAAGGGAGCGTTGAGATTGCCCCCGTCATTGGTCTAGCAGATGCCATTGTTGATATTGTAGAAACAGGGAATACCCTTGTTGCAAATGGCCTAAAAGTTTATGAAGATATTTGCCGTATTTCAGCACGAATGATTGTGAACAAGGCTTCTTTGAAAAATAACAAGGAAGTCCTGCCATTCATTCGCAAGATTGAATCACTTGTAGGGAACGAGGAGGTACCGTTCGAATGAAACGATTAACTGGAACAAATAAAGAAATTGCTGAGCTTCTTTATCAGGAGCAATTGGAACTTTCAAAAGAAAATAGAGACGTTGAAAGCACGGTTCAAGCCATTATTGAGGATGTCAAAAAACGAGGAGACGAGGCCCTTCGTGACTATTCAGCTAAATTTGATAAGGTTGACTTGACTGATTTTGAGGTTGGACAGGATTTGATTGATCAGGCCTTTAAAGAGATTGATCCAGAGGTTTACCAAGCCCTAGTTAATGCCAAAGAAAACATTGAATCTTACCACAAGCATCAGTTGGAGGCTGGTTTTGAGGACCAACCAAGTGAGGGTGTTATTCGTGGTCAATTGATTCGTCCCATCAATCGTATAGGTGTTTATGTGCCTGGAGGAACTGCGGCTTATCCATCATCAGTTCTTATGAATGTCATCCCTGCTAAAATTGCTGGGGTTAAAGAGATTATTATGATTACGCCCCCACAAGAACACTTTGTTCCTGCAATTCTAGTAGCCGCAAAATTGGCTGGTGTGGATAGCATTTATCAAGTCGGTGGGGCTCAAGGGGTTGCGGCCTTGGCTTTTGGTACAGAAACGATTCCAAAGGTTGACAAGATTACAGGTCCCGGAAATATTTTTGTGGCGACTGCTAAGAAACAAGTTTACGGTATTGTCGGTATTGATATGATTGCAGGACCATCAGAAATCGGTGTTATTGCTGATAGTAGCGCTAATCCAACCTATGTGGCAGCCGATCTCTTGTCTCAAGCAGAGCACGATACACGTGCACGCGCCATTTTGGTAACAGATTCTCAAGCCTTGGCTGATGCAGTTGAAAGTGAGATTGAACGTCAACTCAAGCTTTTGCCACGTGAGGCGATTGCTCGTCCATCTATCGAAAATAACGGTCGAATTATTATTGCCAATGATACAGATGCTATGTTTGAACTCATGAACTTAGTTGCGCCAGAACATTTGGAAATTGCTATGGACAAGGCCTATGATTATCTAGAAAAAGTGGAGAATGCTGGTTCCGTCTTTCTTGGTCACTTTACCAGTGAACCAATTGGTGACTACTATGCTGGTGCCAATCACGTTCTTCCAACGACAGCAACCAGCCGATTTTCATCAGCTTTAGGTGTGCACGATTTTGTCAAACGTATCCAATATACGCAGTATGACAAAGTAGCAGTCAATAAGGCTCAACACGATATCACAACCTTGGCTTATGCGGAAGGTTTGCAGGCCCACGCTAAGGCTATTGAAGTCAGAAACGACAATAATTGAGAGAGTAGAGGAAGAAGTTATGAGACAAGCAGAAATTGAACGTAATACCTTTGAAACCAAAATTAAGTTAAGCCTCAATTTGGATGCTCAAGAACCAGTAGATATTCAAACAGGTGTCGGATTTTTTGACCACATGTTGACCTTGTTTGCCCGTCACGGCCGTATGTCTTTGGTGGTGAAGGCTGATGGCGACCTTTGGGTTGATAGTCACCACACCGTTGAAGATGTCGGTATTGTCCTTGGTCAAGCTCTTAAAGAGGCCTTGGGCGATAAAGCAGGTATCAATCGTTATGGAACGGCTTTTGTACCTATGGATGAAACCCTTGGCATGGCAAGTTTAGACTTGTCTGGACGTAGCTTCTTGGTCTTTGATGCTAGTTTCGATAATCCAAAATTAGGTAATTTTGACACAGAACTGGTAGAAGAATTTTTCCAAGCCTTGGCTTTCAATGTTCAGATGAATCTCCACCTCAAGATTCTCCACGGAAAAAACAATCACCACAAGTCAGAAAGTCTTTTCAAGGCTACAGGACGTGCCTTGCGTGAAGCCATCACAATCAATCCTGACATTCACGGCGTAAACTCGACAAAGGGGATGCTATGATTATCGTCATTGATTACGATGCGGGGAATACCGCAAATGTTCTGCGTGCCCTTGAAAAGATTGGTGTGACTGCAGAATTGTCTGCCGATAAAGAAAAAATCCTAGCTGCAGATGGGTTGATTTTACCTGGTGTAGGTGCCTATCCAACGGCTATGGCAGAGTTGGAGCGAAGAGGCTTGGTAGCTGTTATCAAAGAGGCAGTCGCACAGGGAGTTCCCCTTTTGGGAATTTGCCTAGGCATGCAGATTTTAACAGAAAAAGGACTGGAACATGAAGAAACAGATGGTCTTGGCTTTATTCCAGGTGTCTGCCGTCCTATTCCAGCCTGCAAGGAGCAACCTGTCCCACATATGGGGTGGAATAATTTGGCTGTTAAGCAAGCCAGCCCTTTGACAGATGGTTTAGATGGCCAAGCTGTCTACTTCGTTCACAGTTATTTCACAGATGTCCCTAGCCAATACATTGATGTTACCGCAGATTATAGTATTGAGGTGCCAGCCATGATCCATAAAGATAATGTTTATGGGGCTCAATTCCATCCTGAGAAATCAGGGGATATTGGCTTAGGTATTCTTGAAAAGTTTGCAGGTTTATGTAAAGCCTAGAAGCTAGTGAGAGCAAAGACTTTTTAGTTAGAAAGGATGGTAGGGGAGATGCAAATTCTACCAGCAATTGATATTAAGGATGGACAGGCTGTTCGTCTCTTTAAAGGAGATTTCAACCAACAGACCGTTGTCAATCCAGATGTTATTGAGCAGGCAAAGACCTTTAAGGATGCGGGCATTCAATTTATTCATGTCGTCGACTTGGACGGTGCCCTAGATGGTCGTGCCACTAACCGTGACTTGATTGCAGAGGTCAAGAAGGTTTCTGGACTTGGCATCGAAGTTGGTGGCGGTATCCGTACTTTGGAGCAGATTCGTGACTATTTGGAAGTTGGCATCGACCGTATCATTATCGGATCAATGGCCGTTAAAAATCCTGACTTCGTTCGAGCAGCTTTAGAGGAATTTGGTGCCGATAAAATTGTCGTGGGTATTGATGCCAAGGCAGGGTTTGTCGCTACCGAAGGTTGGTTGGAAACAAGCAATGTAGACTACATCACCTTGGCCAAGGAAATGGAAAAGATGGGCGTAACCCTCTTTGTCTATACAGATGTTGATCGAGATGGCACACTGACAGGACCCAATCTTGATCACTACAAACGTTTGGTATCTGAACTCACGACCGCCAAAGTCATTGCTTCAGGTGGAATTGCAGAAGTAGCTGACTTAGATCACCTAGAAGAGATTGGTGTAGCAGGAACCATTGTCGGCAAAGCCTACTATAACGGCAATATCACATTAGACCAACTCAAGTCTTTCGGAGGTTAATATGCTTAAGAAACGTATTATTCCCTGTTTGGATGTCAAGGATGGCCGTGTCGTAAAGGGGGTTAATTTTGTGAATCTGACAGATGTTGGAGACCCTGTTGATTCTGCGCGTGCTTACTATGAGGCTGGTTGTGACGAACTTGTTTTCTTGGACATCACAGCTACTTCAGATAATCGTGAAACAACGGTTGACATGGTGCGTCGTGTTGCCGATCAGGTCTTTATTCCTTTCACGGTAGGTGGTGGTATCCGTTCAGTTGAAGACATGAACAAGATGCTTAAAGCTGGTGCTGACAAGGTTGCGGTTAATTCCTCAGCCCTTGCCAACCCACAACTAATCGCTGATTGTGCTCAAAAATTTGGCAACCAGTGTGTGGTGGCTGCGATTGATGCCAAAAAGATGGCTGATGGGAGCTGGCATGTTTTTGTGGCGGGTGGCCGTAAGGATACAGGTAGGGACCTCATCCAATGGGCTCAAGAAGTCGTCGCCTTGGGGGCTGGAGAAATTCTCTTAACCAGCATGGACAAGGACGGCACTAAGTCTGGTTTTGATTTGGAAATGCTAAATCGTGTGGCGGAAGTCGTTGATGTTCCGATCATCGCTTCTGGTGGCGCGGGAAATATTGAGGACATTGTAGAGGTCTTTGAAAAGACAACAGCGACTGGTGCACTGGCAGCCTCTATCTTCCACTTTGGTGAGGTAAATATAGGCGAAACCAAACAAGTCTTGGCAAATGCAGGAATTGAGGTGAGACGATGACAGAGGTTAAACTTGATTTTGAGAAACAAGGAGGACTGGTTCCGGTTATTGTGACAGACTACAAGACGGGACAGGTGCTCATGTTGGCCTATATGAATGAGGTGTCCTATCAGTTGACCCTAGAGACCAAACAAATGCATTACTGGAGCCGTTCTAGAAACGAGCTTTGGCATAAGGGAGCCACATCTGGTCATTTCCAACATGTCAAAAGCATCAAGACTGACTGTGATCAGGACACCCTGCTTATCGCCGTGGAACAAGAAGGAGCAGCCTGTCATACAGGAGCCTACAGCTGTTTCTTTACGGATATATATGATGACAATCGAGACAGATAGGAGTAGCTATGTTAGAAACACTTTATAAGGAAGCCTTAGATCGTAAAAAGAATCCCAAAGAAGGGTCTTATACCAATTATCTTTTTGACAAGGGGCTAGACAAGATTCTTAAAAAGGTTGGCGAAGAAGCGACAGAAGTTGTGATTGGGGCCAAAAATGCTGATAAAGAAGAAATTGCCAACGAGACAGCAGACGTCCTCTATCACCTAGCCGTTATGCTCGTTGAAACAGGGGTCAGCCCTGAAGACGTTGAAGCCGTACTTAAAGCACGTCAGGGCAAGCAAAGCAATATCCATGACCGAAAAGAAGTAACAGATTATTAAGGATTATCTCAACCGATTTGAACTAAGATGAAAAGCCTGAAGTGATGATTAATTTCAGGCTTTTTTGCTATGAGGAATTTTAATTATTTTGTTCCTCTAACTACCATGAGAAAGCGCTTTAAAATGCTATGATAGGAGTGAAGGAAGCTCGTTTTATTTGAAGGATTTGGTGTGCTTATTTATACAAATCATTGAGGAAAGGAAGGATGTCCTATGAAGAAAAATACTCCTAATATTTTAAAGTTTTCTTACTTAGCTATTCTCCTCCTCTGTTCTATTCTTTTAGTTCGTTGCACAGTGCTACTTCCAATTACTTACTCAAAAGCCAGGGAAAAAACGCAAAGAATCTTGGCTCATAATGGTTTTAAGGGAAAGGTCCAAGTTAAGCTTATCAAAAAGGTGTTTCTAGATTCAGATGGTATTTATGTCGATTATACCTATTCAGAGGACACCTACGATAATCAAACCATATCATTAGATTCACAAATTACTTTTAACCTGGACTGGACAGTTAATGGTGAAGAATATGTGACCCCTGGTCATTACTGGGAAAGCTACTTACAACAAAAATCTGTAAAAAAAGAAGAGCAGAAACTCTTTAAGGAGCTTAAAAAACAATCTTTAGGCCTTGATATCGAAGAATTCTCCTTCAGCGATAATACTACGATTGATCAAGAGGCTGGTAATCGTAAAAAGCATTTAGCTGAGGAAAACCGTAAAAACGGGAAGGATGATTTTTATGGCTATTATCAAATTCCCTACCAAACAATGATTGATGAACACCTTGTCACTATGAGAATAGAAGTAGGCGATACAGAAAATACTAGTAAGAAAGATTTAGAAGAGGCAGTAACTAAACTGGATGCTAGCAAGCTACCAGACGGAGAGTACGAATTTTATTTTTTCACAACTGATAAAGAAAATTCCGCTAACTATGACAATTCCGGATATATTGGCTATACCTTTAACATACAAGATGGTAAGGTTGTCCAAGATGACGATGATTAGATGATACTTTGATTCCTGCGATAATCTCGCACTCCATACTGGCGGCATAGAAGCATAGGCTATAGCTAAGTGAAAATGTTAACCTCAAAACATTCAAAAACATCTCCGAAAATCAGTCGGAGATGTCTTTTTGTCTTATAAATTCTTTTTCTTTTTAGCTTTTTTGGTTAGGGCAAGATCACAATTTTCAATACTTGAGATAAGGTGATTCGTCAATTGGAAGTCATCCACTTGGGGATTCAAATCCACTTCGTAGACCAGCTGCATGGTCTCGCCCCCACCAGTGGTGTTAAGGGAAATCAGGTCGCATTCGCTGGTGAAATTGAGCAAGGTTTTAGTGATTTTTTGATCAATCAAGTCTTGGTAGGAGACGTTAATGGTCAGGAGTCTACGACGTTGGTTGTCGGTACGACTTTGACGATTTTCCAAAAGGAGCCAAACAGCCAATAGAAAGGCGGTGAAGAGGACGGCCAGTAGCAGATAGCCTGTTCCAGATGCCAGACCGATAATCATGGCCATGAAGACGGCGATTAGCTCCCTGGAACCACTAGTCGCTGATCGAAAACGAATGAGACTAAAGGTCCCTGCCACGGCGATAGAGGTCCCCAAACTACCATTGACAAGGAAGATAACTAGGGTCATCAAGCATGGCAGCAAGGTCAAACTGATGGCGAATTCTCTGGTGTAGAGGGTTCGATATTTGTAAGTCCAGGTCAAGGCCAAGCCTAAAACAAGGCTGACCAGTAAGGCCAGCATGAGTTGAAGGGGACTTGCAGTTGCGGTTGCATCATTAAAGATAGAATTGAAGAGATTAGACATAGGCAGCACCTCCTTTTTCTTGAACTGGATGTGGCCCGTAATCTAGACCTTGAGATTTATGATAGGCACAGCTGTATTTTGAGAATTTCTGCTCTTCCAAACCATGTTTGTCTAAGATAGCTTGAAGCCAGTCTGGCTTTTTGCCAGGTGCCTTGATTTCCATGATAATCGTATCTTCATCAAGAAGGGGAAACCCATGATTTCCCTTGAAGAGACTGACGTCTTCATCACGGTAAGTCAGATTTTGGTCTAGGGTCACACGAACTTTATTGTATGCATAGCCTTGGATAGTCTCTTTTTCTTTCATTGAAAAACGGTCGTAGTAGATATACATACGAGGTTTGAGACCTTCATCATAACGCTGACGTAAGTGGTGAATATCCTGTAACAGCTGACGATCGGTGATTTGGCTATGATTCTTACCGTCTGTCATCAAGTTAGTGATGGCAAGCGGTGTTGAAACGAGACGAAACTTATGACCGATTCCCTCCTCATCTTTAGCTTTGACCTCTAGAAAGACCTTGCTATCAATTTTGGGATTGGCTAGGTAGGTACGCATGCGGATTTTCTCTTGACGATGATTACCATCAAGGGCATCTTGGATGACATCAAAATTATCCGTATCAAAGTAAATATTTGAAATGGTAGATGTCGGATAATCATCCTCTACCAAATACTCCTTGAGATCAGCGAGCAGGTCTTCAAGATTGTCCTTTGAGACCACATATTTTGTTTCAATACGTTTAAAACGTGTTTCCAATTGTTTAACCATGAAAAAACTCCTTTTATAGATAAGATACAAAGCCGTAAAACAACTCTCAGGAAAATAGGGGACCAGTCGCAGGAGTTTATCTCCAAGCAGGACCCATCTTTTTCTCCCGAGTTGTAGGCGTGTTCAATTAGATAATATTCAAAGCCTTCACTTTAAGATTTGGCTTTTATTTTTATAGTAGAAAATTAAGTTGAGGGCAAATGTACTATTTTATATAGCACTCACTTGCTCGCCTATTAGTCTATGGAACTTTTCTGAAAGAAGGCCTAAGTCAAACTTTCACCAAACTTAACTTAAGAAAAGTTTTAGTTAACCTTCAGAAATGTTTTAGGGAAGTTCCGTAAACTGTAATCATCAAAACGAATCCGAGAGGAAAAATATATGAAATCAAAAAAACTAAAAAAATGGACGACTTTATTGACCTGTGCGACTGCCCTAACAGTCATGACAGCTTGTAGTCAATCAAGCAGTCAGTCAACTGGGACGACGACTACAAGTTCCAAAACAAGTGCTGTAACATCAACGACCAGCAAGAAAACAAATAAGAACAACAGCAACTATTTTACTTCTAAAGATTCAGACACATCTTATGATGAAAGTTCTGCCTCTAAGATTAAGTTGTCAGGCTCATCTGCGGATGTTTCAGGTGATGGCGTAGCCGTGTCAGGTTCAACCGTAACCATCTCCAAAGCTGGTACCTATGTGATTTCTGGAAAATCTGATGGTGTGCAAATCAAGGTTGACGCTGGCGATTCAGATGATGTTCA
Source organism: Streptococcus sp. 22.1 (assembly GCF_016648645.1). Classification (NCBI taxonomy): domain Bacteria; kingdom Bacillati; phylum Bacillota; class Bacilli; order Lactobacillales; family Streptococcaceae; genus Streptococcus; species Streptococcus sp. 22.1. The sequence continues at coordinate 121,441 of NZ_JACLQK010000003.1, forward strand.
TATTGTTCTAGATGGTGTTACCATGACGAATACAAATGCAGCCATTAATGCCACAAGTGCTGGTCATGTCTATCTGACACTTAAAGATGGCACTACAAGTAGCCTATCTGATTCAAGTTCTAATAGTGATGAAGATGCGGATGCTGTGATTTTCTCTAAAGGAGATTTGACCATAAACGGTTCAGGTACTCTAAACATTGATGCCAAGAAAAACAACGGTATTAAAGCCAATGACAGCCTTCATATGACTGGCGGTACCTATAAGATTTCCTCAGTCGGTGATGCCTTCAATGTCAACGATGAACTCAACATCACAGGAACAACTATGACCATTGAGGCTGAAGAAGATGCTGTTAAGGTCAACAATGATGACGACACCTCAGCAGGTACCATGTATCTGTCTGACAATACCATGACCATTAAGGCCGGTGATGACGGTATTCATGCCTCTGGTGACCTGATTATTGATAGTGGTACTTACAAGGTTGAAAAATCAACTGAAGGTATCGAAGGTAAATCTGTGACCATCAATGGTGGAAACATCAATGTCTATGCAACGGATGATGGTGTCAATGCGGCCAATGCTAATGCCAGTCAAAGTGAGATTTTCTTCAAGATGACCGGTGGAACCCTAAATGTTGAGGTTGGCGAGGGCGATACCGACCCAATCGATTCTAACGGCGATATTATTGTATCGGGTGGAACAATCAATTTGACTGGTCAGTCTGGCTTTGACTTTGATGGTTCAGCGACCTATACCGGTGGTGACATTACTATTAATGGTGAGAAACAAACTAAGATTGAGAACTCAATGCCTGGTGGCGGAGGCCCTCAAGGTGGCGGTGGTCCCCAAGGTGGTGGACAACCAGGTGGCTTTGGAGGAGGTCACTAAAGAGTCATAGGATGAAACAGAAAGGAAGTGCCTATGTATATTATTATTCCAGCTTATGAACCAGACAAACGCCTGATTCAGGTGGTTCAAGATATTACCATAAAACTCCCTAAAGCCCGTATTATTGTTGTTAATGATGGGAGTGGCCCAGGCTATAACGACTATTACGACGAAACGGCTTTTATTGGAGCGACTGTCCTTACCCATCCTATCAATAAAGGAAAAGGAGCTGCTCTCAAAACTGCCTTTGCTCACATTCAAGAAGAAGTAGTCAGTCAGCACCTTTCGGCTCAACCTATTGTCACAGTTGACAGTGACGGTCAACATCTGATTAAAGATATTGTCCGTGTGGCCAAGGCAATCGAGGAAAATCCAAGTCATCTTGTCTTGGGTGCGCGTGCCTTTGTTGGTAAGGTGCCAGCACGTAGCCGCTTTGGAAATAAGGTAACTGCTGGACTTTTCCGTCTAGTAACCGGCCAAAAGGTAACAGATACTCAGACGGGTCTTCGAGGCATGTCCACCGATCTGATTCCATGGCTTCTTAATCTGGATGGCAATCGTTTTGAGTACGAGTTTAATATGTTGCTTGAAGCCAAAAAGTCAGGCCACCAAATCTCTGAAGTCCCTATCGAGACCGTTTATCTGGAGGAAAATAAAAGTTCGCACTTTCGCCCCATTCGTGATTCCATCCGTATTTACAGCCCTTTTTTAAAGTTCTCTGGCACGGCCGTCCTGGCCTCAGTCATTGATGCAACAGCCTTATTTGTGCTCTTTGCCTTGACGAAAAATCTGCTTCTTTCGGTCGTGCTAGCCCGTGTCATTTCGGCTTCCAGCCAGTGTTTGCTGAACGCTAATGTGGTCTTTAATCCGACAAGCTCCCTCTTTAGATCGAGTGTTCGTTACTTTATGTTGGTCCTGGTCCTCCTGGCCTGTAACTATTTCTTACTTAGTAGCTTAGTGGCTCTAGGTCTTGGCCTGGTTCTGGCAAAATTGGTGACAGAAACCTTGCTCTTTTTAGTCAGCTACAGGGTCCAACATAACGTCGTTTTTGCTTAATAGCTGACTTGAAAATCGCTAACTGATAGAATAGAGATAGCTTATTTACCTCTCGATTATTTCTAAAAATTTTCCTAAAAAATAGAAAAAAAAACTACCGTTTTCGACATTCGGTAGTTTTTAATGATTATCGAAATGTTTTTAAATTTACATTATGATTAAAAATTGAAATGACTTGATAAAGACTCGAAATGGCTGAAAAAAATATGCTATAATGAAATTGTTTGAATTATGTAGATTTCATTCAAACTAGGAAAATGAAAAGAGGACCTAAAATGGGAAAAAAGGTACATTATAAGCTTCACAAAGTTAAGAAGCAGTGGGTGACGATTGCCGTCACTTCGGCAGCACTTGCCTCTATCGTAGGTGGTGCTACAGTAGCTAATCAAAAGGTTTCAGCCGATGAAACAACGAAACCAGTTGCCTCTACGACAGCTGAAAGCGATGTTGTCGTTGAAACGCATGAAGTAGCCGCTCCAGCAGCAACTGCTACGACAGATGCGACAGCAGTAACAACTGACAAGGCTGCTGATACTATAACAGTCGAAACTCCTGCGGCAGCAAGCACTGCAGCAGATACAAGTGCTAATACTGCAGTACCAGCAACAACTGATCGTGCAGCAGTAGTAAATGATGCAACAACAGAAGCACCAGCTACAACTGCGACTGCGACAGATACAACGCTTACAGTAGCTGAAAAACCAAAATCTGGTGTTACTGAAAAAGAAGAAACAGCAGCACTCTCTTTGGACAACATCAAACAAGTTGATGGTAAATACTATTATGTCAAAGAAGATGGTTCATACAAAACAAACTTTGCTGTTTCAGTTAATGGCCAGTTGCTTTACTTTGGTAAAGATGGTGCTTTGACAAGCACATCAACACACTCGTTCACACCAGGTACAACTAATCTAGTTGATGCTTTCTCTTCACATAACCGTGCTTACGATTCTAAGAAAGAAAGCTTTGAGTTGGTAGATGGTTATTTGACACCTAATAGCTGGTACCGTCCAGTCACTATTTTGGAAAATGGTGAAAAATGGCGTGTATCAACTGAGAAAGACTTCCGTCCACTTTTGATGGCATGGTGGCCTGATGTAGATACACAAGTTGCCTACCTCAATACTTTCTCTAAACACTTTAACCTTAACGCAACTTATTCAACCAGCCAAAGTCAATCTGAATTGAATGCAGCTGCTAAGACAATTCAAATTAAGATTGAACAAGAAATTTCAGCTAAAAAATCAACTGAATGGCTTCGTCAAGCAATTGAGTCTTTTGTAAAAGAACAAGACCAGTGGAATACTACAACTGAAAACTATACCCTTGCTGACCACCTTCAAGGGGGAGCTCTTCTTTATGTCAATAATGACAAGACCCCTTGGGCAAATTCTGATTACCGTTTGCTTAACCGTACACCAAGTAACCAAGATGGTTCTCTAAATGGTACAGGAAGATACTTGGGTGGTTATGAATTCCTACTTGCCAATGACGTTGATAACTCAAATCCAGTTGTGCAAGCTGAGCAGTTGAACCAAATTCACTATCTTGTGAACTGGGGATCAATTGTTATGGGTGATAAGGATGCTAACTTTGATGGTATCCGTGTTGATGCAGTTGATAATGTTGATGCAGACCTTCTCCAAGTTTATACAAACTACTTCCGAGCAGCCTTTGGTGTGGATAAATCTGAAGCTAATGCACTCGCTCACATTTCTATCCTTGAAGCTTGGGATTTAAATGATAATGCTTATAATCAAAAACATGATGGTGCAGCCCTTGCCATGGACAATAACCTTCGTTATGCAATTATGGGTGCACTTTATGGATCGGGCTCTTCATTGAAAGATTTGATTACTAGCAGTTTGACAGACCGTACAAATAATAGTAAGTATGGAGATACACAAGCTAACTATATCTTTGCGCGTGCTCATGATAACCTTGTTCAAGATATCATTCGTGATATTGTTCAAAAAGAGATCAATCCAAAATCAGATGGTTATACCATGACTGATGCTGAATTGAAACGTGCCTTTGAAATCTATAATGAAGATATGAAGAAGGCAGAAAAACGTTATACTATTAACAATATTCCAGCTGCCTATGCTTTGATTCTTCAAAATATGGAGCAGGTAACTCGTGTTTATTATGGAGATCTTTATACGGATAACGGCCAATATATGGCTACCAAGTCTCCTTACTACGATGCTATCACAACGCTCTTGAAGAACCGTATGAAATATGTTTCAGGTGGACAATCGATGAAAGTCGACACGTTCAATGGAAAAGAAATCTTGTCATCTGTTCGTTACGGTAAAGATATTATGACTGCTGACCAAACTACGGGTGTAGCAGAAACAAGTAAACATTCTGGTATGTTGACCCTTATTGCCAATAATCAGGATTTCTCACTGGGTGATGGTACTTTGAAAGTTAACATGGGTAAACTTCATGCTAACCAAGCCTACCGTCCATTACTTCTTGGTACTGATAAGGGAATTGTCACTTACGAAAATGATGCAGCAGCTGGAAAAATTAAATACACTGATGCTGAAGGGAACTTGACTTTTAGTGGAGATGAAATTAAGGGGTATCGTACTGTTGATATGAGAGGTTATCTTGGTGTATGGGTACCAGTAGGTGCACCTGATAACCAAGATATCCGTGTTAAAGGTTCAGATAAGAAACTTGACAAGACATTTTCTGCTACTGAAGCATTGGACTCACAAGTTATCTATGAAGGTTTCTCAAACTTCCAAGATTTTGTTGAAAAAGATAGCCAATATACTAATAAATTGATTGCAGAAAATGCAGAACTCTTCAAGTCATGGGGAATCACATCATTCGAGATGGCTCCTCAATTTGTATCGGCTGATGACCGTACCTTCCTTGATTCTGTTATCCAAAATGGTTATGCCTTTACTGACCGATATGACCTTGCCATGAGCAAGAATAACAAATACGGTTCTAAAGAAGATCTTCGTGATGCCCTTAAGGCGCTTCACAAGCAAGGTATTCAAGCAATTGCTGACTGGGTTCCAGATCAACTTTACCAATTGCCAGGACAAGAAGTTGTAACAGCAACACGTGCTAATAGTTATGGTACTCCAAAGGCCAATGCCTATATCAATAACACTTTATATGTTGCAAATTCTAAATCATCAGGTAAGGACTTCCAAGCTCAATATGGTGGTGAGTTCCTTGATGAGCTCCAAAAGAAATATCCACAGTTGTTTGAAGATGTGATGATATCAACTGGTAAGAAGATTGATCCATCTGTTAAAATCAAGCAATGGTCTGCTAAGTACATGAATGGTACTAATATCCTTGGTCGTGGTAGTCGTTATGTTCTCAGTAACGATGCTACTGGTCGCTACTATCAAGTTACTGAGAATGGCATCTTCTTGCCAAAACCTTTGACAGATCAAGGTGGTAAGACAGGTTTCTACTATGATGGTAAGGGTATGGCCTACTTTGATAATAGTGGTTTCCAAGCTAAGAATGCTTTCATTAAATATGCTGGAAATTACTATTACTTCGATAAAGAAGGTTATATGTTAACTGGTCGTCAAGATATCGATGGTAAGACTTATTTCTTCTTGCCAAACGGTATCCAGCTTCGTGATTCTATTTATCAGCAAGATGGTAAATATTATTACTTTGGTAGCTTTGGTGAGCAGTACAAAGATGGTTACTTTGTATTCGATGTACCAAAAGAAGGTACTTCAGAAACAGAAGCTAAATTCCGTTATTTCTCACCAACTGGAGAAATGGCAATTGGCTTGACTTATGCTGGTGGAGGATTGCAATACTTTGATGAAAATGGCTTCCAAGCTAAAGGCACTAAGTATGTGACTCCAGACGGAAAACTCTACTTCTTCGATAAAAATTCAGGTAATGCCTACACAAATCGTTGGGCAGAAATCGATGGTATCTGGTATGAATTCAACGATCAAGGCTATGCACAAGCTAAGAAGGGGGAATTCTACACTACAGATGGCTCAACATGGTTCTACCGTGATGCGGCTGGTAAAAATGTGACAGGTGCCCTTACTTTGGATGGTCACGAATACTACTTCCGTGCAAATGGTGCTCAAGTTAAAGGTGATTTTGTTACTGAAAACGGCAAGATTAGCTACTATACTGTAGATAATGGTTACAAGGTTAAAGATAAGTTCTTCGAAGTGAATGGTAAATGGTACCATGCTGATAAGGATGGTAACCTTGTCACAGGTCGCCAAACTATTGACCACCTTAACTATTACTTCAATGCTGATGGTAGCCAAGTTAAATCTGACTTCTTCACACTTGATGGTGGTAAGACATGGTACTACGCCAAAGATAATGGTGAAATCGTGACAGGTGCCTATAGTATCGGCGGTAAAAACTATTACTTCAAAGAAGATGGTAGCCAGGTCAAAGGTGACTTTGTTAAGAATGCGGATGGTTCGCTGTCATATTATGATAAAGATTCAGGTGAGCGTCTTAATAACCGTTTCTTGACAACTGGAAACAATGTTTGGTATTACTTCAAAGATGGTAAGGCTGTAACTGGACGTCAAAACATTGATGGCAAAGAGTATTACTTTGATAACTTGGGACGTCAGGTTAAAGGAAGCCCTATTAGCACAGCAAAAGGAGTGGAGTATTACGAATCAGTTCTTGGAGAACGTGTGACAAATACATGGATTACATTCCAAGATGGTAAGACAGTCTTCTTCGACGAAAATGGTTATGCTGATTTTGATAAATAATCACTCATTCTAATCTTAATATGAGATATTAAGTGAAAAACTATATGATTGTTTAGGTGAAATTTCTTGAAAACGGAAATCGTTTAAGGAAATTTTGCCTTTTTTTGTACCTTAAAGAAAAAATCTGACAAATATCAATTTTAAGTTAGAAACCCTGAAAAAGCTATTGTATCAATCTTTCTAGCGATCTCCTTGAAAAAAGTTTTAGCTATCAAACAATATGAAAATGAGAATTGAAAACCTATGAAATAGGCGTGTTACAAAATATTTCTAATGTTACTGTTATGTTAAAGATATTTTATGAAAAAACAATTAATTCGAGAAATAGTTAGAAAATAATGATATAATGTAATTGTTTGAAATCGGATAGATTTCAGTCTGATTTTGACAAATAAAATCACGGGGAAAATTATAATGGAAAAAAAGGTACACTATAAGCTTCATAAAGTTAAGAAGCAATGGGTTACAATTGCAGTTGCATCTGCAGCGCTCGCTACTGTCGTAGGGGGCTTTTCTGCAACAACATCTTCAGTTTCAGCGGATGAGACACAAGACAAGACTGTAACGCAACCAAATTCAGATACAACAGCAGACTTAGTTTCGTCTACTGAAGTAACTTCAACAGAAGCAACAAAAGAAGTCGCTAAACATACTAATACAAAAGAAGCAGATATTTTAATACCTGCAAAAGAAACAAATGCAGTAGAAGCAGGGGCTACAACTAACGTACAAGCAACAGCTGATGTAGCTACAACAGCAACAACTACTACTGATGTAGCAGTGGCAGCTGTTCCAAATAAAGAAGCAGTTGTAACAACAGATGCACCAGCTGTAACAACTGAAAAAGCAGCAGAACAGCCAGCTACCGTCAAGGCTGAAGTCGTCAATACAGAAGTTAAAGCTCCTCAAGCTGCTTTGAAAGATTCAGAAGTGGAAGCAGCACTTTCTTTGAAAAACATCAAATACACTGATGGTAAATATTACTATGTTAATGAAGATGGTTCACACAAAGAAAACTTTGCCATTACTGTAAATGGTCAATTGCTTTACTTCGGCAAAGATGGCGCCCTTACAAGTTCATCAACACACTCTTTCACACCTGGAACAACAAATATTGTTGATGGTTTCTCAATCAATAACCGTTCCTACGATTCATCTGAAGCAAGTTTTGAATTGATTAATGGTTATTTGACTGCTGATAGCTGGTACCGTCCAGTTTCTATCATCAAAGATGGTGTGACTTGGCAAGCATCAACTGCAGAAGATTTCCGTCCACTTTTGATGGCTTGGTGGCCAAATGTAGATACGCAAGTTAATTACTTGAACTACATGTCTAAAGTCTTCAACTTGGAGGCTAAGTACACAAGCACAGATAAGCAAGCAGACTTAAATCGTGCTGCTAAGGATATCCAAGTTAAGATTGAACAAAAGATTCAGGCTGAAAAATCAACACAATGGTTGCGTGAAACTATCTCTGCCTTTGTTAAGACACAACCACAGTGGAACAAAGAAACTGAAAACTATTCAAAAGGTGGAGGAGAGGATCACCTTCAAGGTGGAGCCCTTCTTTATGTGAATGACTCACGTACACCATGGGCAAATTCTAACTATCGTCTTTTGAACCGTACGGCTACTAACCAGACTGGTACGATTAATAAGTCAGTTCTTGATGAGCAGTCTGACCCAAACCACATGGGTGGCTTCGACTTCTTGCTTGCTAATGACGTAGACTTATCTAACCCAGTTGTTCAAGCGGAACAATTGAACCAAATTCACTACCTTATGAACTGGGGTTCAATTGTTATGGGTGACAAGGATGCTAACTTCGATGGTATCCGTGTCGATGCGGTAGATAATGTCAATGCTGACATGCTTCAACTCTACACAAACTATTTCCGTGAGTACTATGGTGTAAATAAATCTGAGGCGCAAGCTCTTGCTCATATCTCAGTTCTTGAAGCGTGGAGTCTTAACGACAACCATTACAATGACAAGACTGATGGTGCTGCGCTTGCCATGGAAAATAAACAACGTTTGGCCCTCCTTTTCTCATTGGCTAAACCAATTAAGGATCGTACACCAGCTGTAAGTCCTTTGTATAACAATACTTTCAATACGACTCAACGCGATTTTAAGACTGACTGGATTAACAAAGATGGAAGCACTGCCTACAACGAAGACGGTACAGCTAAACAGTCTACAATTGGTAAATACAATGAGAAATACGGAGACGCGTCAGGAAACTACGTCTTTATCCGTGCCCATGATAACAACGTTCAAGATATTATTGCTGAAATCATTAAGAAAGAAATCAATAAAAAATCAGATGGTTTCACTATCTCTGATTCTGAAATGAAGCAAGCATTTGAAATTTACAACAAAGACATGCTCAGCAGCAATAAGAAATATACCTTGAATAACATCCCTGCAGCTTATGCTGTAATGTTGCAGAACATGGAAACGATCACTCGTGTCTACTATGGAGACCTTTATACAGATGACGGTCACTATATGGAAACTAAATCACCATATCACGACACCATCGTTAACTTGATGAAGAACCGTATCAAGTATGTATCTGGTGGACAAGCGCAACGTTCTTACTGGTTGCCAACTGATGGTAAGATGGACAATTCAGATGTTGAACTTTACCGCACAAGTGAAGTCTACACTTCAGTACGTTATGGTAAAGACATCATGACAGCTGACGATACAGAAGGTTCTAAATACAGCCGTACCTCTGGTCAGGTAACTCTTGTAGTGAATAATCCAAAATTGACTTTGCATGAGTCAGCTAAACTTAATGTTGAAATGGGTAAAATCCATGCCAACCAGAAATACCGTGCTTTGATTGTTGGTACAGCTGATGGTATCAAGAACTTTACATCTGATGCAGAGGCAATCGCAGCAGGTTACGTGAAAGAAACAGACAGCAATGGTGTCTTGACTTTCGGCGCTAATGACATCAAGGGTTATGAAACATTTGATATGTCAGGTTTCGTAGCAGTTTGGGTTCCAGTCGGAGCTTCAGATGATCAAGATATCCGTGTAGCACCTTCAACAGAAGCTAAAAAAGAAGGCGAATTGACCCTTAAAGCGACTGAGGCTTATGATTCACAATTGATCTACGAAGGATTCTCAAACTTCCAAACTATCCCGGATGGTTCAGATCCTTCAGTCTATACTAACCGTAAGATTGCTGAAAATGTTGATTTGTTCAAATCATGGGGCGTAACATCATTTGAAATGGCACCACAATTTGTATCTGCCGATGACGGTACCTTCCTTGACTCAGTTATCCAAAATGGTTATGCCTTTGCAGATCGTTATGATCTTGCCATGAGTAAGAACAATAAATATGGTTCTAAAGAAGATCTTCGTGATGCTCTTAAAGCCCTTCACAAAGCGGGTATCCAAGCAATCGCTGACTGGGTTCCAGACCAAATTTACCAATTGCCAGGTAAAGAAGTCGTAACAGCGACTCGTACTGACGGTGCAGGACGTAAGATTGCAGATGCTATCATTGATCACTCACTTTATGTAGCTAACTCTAAGTCATCAGGTAGGGATTACCAAGCTCAATATGGTGGCGAATTCTTAGCTGAACTTAAAGCTAAGTACCCTAAAATGTTCACGGAAAACATGATCTCAACTGGTAAACCAATTGATGATTCTGTTAAATTGAAACAATGGAAGGCTAAATACTTCAACGGAACAAACGTTCTTGACCGCGGTGTTGGCTATGTACTTAGCGATGAAGCAACTGGTAAATATTTCACTGTCACTAAAGAAGGTAACTTCATTCCTCTTCAATTGACAGGAAATGAAAAGGCTGTTACTGGGTTCTCAAATGATGGTAAGGGAATCACTTACTTCGGTACAAGTGGTAATCAAGCTAAATCTGCCTTTGTTACTTTCAATGGAAATACCTATTACTTTGATGCACGTGGTCACATGGTTACAAATGGTGAATACTCACCAAATGGTAAAGATGTTTATCGTTTCTTGCCAAATGGTATCATGTTGAGCAATGCCTTCTATGTTGATGCTAACGGTAATACTTACCTTTATAACTATAAAGGTCAAATGTACAAGGGTGGTTACACTAAATTTGATGTAACTGAAACTGATAAAGATGGTAATGAATCTAAGGTTGTGAAATTCCGTTACTTCACTAATGAAGGTGTCATGGCTAAAGGTCTTACTGTTATCGATGGTTCCACACAATACTTTGGTGAAGATGGTTTCCAAACTAAAGATAAGTTAGCAACCTATAAAGGTAAGACTTATTACTTCGAAGCTCATACTGGTAATGCTATCAAGAACACTTGGAGGAACATCGATGGTAAATGGTACCACTTCGATGAAAATGGTGTTGCCGCTACAGGTGCTCAAGTTATCAATGGTCAAAAACTTTACTTTAATGAAGATGGAAGTCAAGTTAAAGGTGGCGTTGTTAAGAATGCAGATGGTACTTATAGTAAGTACAAAGAAGGTTCTGGAGAATTAGTTACTAACGAATTCTTCACAACTGATGGAAATGTATGGTACTATGCAGGCGCTGACGGTAAGACTGTTACAGGTGCTCAAGTTATCAATGGACAACACCTCTACTTTAAAGAAGATGGAAGCCAAGTTAAAGGTGGCGTTGTTAAGAATGCAGATGGTACCTATAGCAAGTACGATGCTGCAACAGGTGAACGTTTGACTAATGAATTCTTCACAACAGGTGATAACAATTGGTATTATATTGGTTCTAATGGTAAGACAGTAACTGGTGAAGTTAAAATCGGTGCTGATACCTATTACTTCGCTAAAGATGGTAAACAAGTAAAAGGACAAACGGTAACTGCTGGCAATGGTCGTATTAGCTATTACTATGGTGATAGTGGTAAGAAAGCCATCAGCACATGGATAGAAATCCAACCAGGAATCTACGTTTACTTTGATAAGACTGGTATTGCTTACCCACCTAGAGTGTTAAACTAATAGAATAAAATAAAAAGGAGAACTTCGGTTCTCTTTTTCTACCATTTGCCAAGTCTATCAAGGCTTTAAGTAAAAAAAGAGATAAGATAGTGGCTATTCTGAGGTTACTGTCTTATTTTTAACACTTTTTGATCCATAAATGGGCATGCTAAAAAAACACCTCATCTGGTATTTTTTGAAACAAGGTGTTACCATAATACGGCATAGACAGCCTTATCGATTTTGGGTCAAAGAGTAATCGTAAAGTTTGTTATGCGTAATGAGGTAATACATTGTTCGAATGAGACGATGTATAGAGGAAATCGTATGTGGCTTAGTTGAAGCTATTGTCGATTGTCTGTTTCGTTTCTCATAGAAATCTGCGATATGACAAGGATTGGTATGGCTAGCTGAAGCGATATTGCGAATAGATTTGTACAGAATTTTTCTTGCACAAGGATTCCCACGCTTAGTAATATGCTCTTGACCTAGGAAATCTCCCGACTCATAGTGTTTGAGATCAATACCGATAAAAGCGTTGATTTGATTAGCAGACGTAAAGCGACGAATGTCTCCTAATTCGCCAATAACGCTTGTACCCGTTGTCTCTGCGATGCCAGGAATAGAGAGAAGAATCACATATTCAGGTAGAGGTTTAGCTAACTCTATCAACTGTTCTAAAACTTGTTCTCGACGGCTTGTCAACCTTATAAGTTTCTGTGCATTATACTTAACCTCTTCTATTATAGGAGAGGTTTTTGAAATGGCAGAATAAGATTGCTTTACCAGTCCAACTAGCTTCTCAGCCAAGTTACCTACTCTGTTCTCTGAAATGCGTTTAGAGGTTGACTGGCGAATAGTCTCTTTCAACTCAACTTCCGATAATTCCAGCACCTAATGCTTTGTTGGGAAGATGGACACGAGATTCTAATATTGCTCACCTGCAGGAGTAGATAGTAGAATCTCGATTTCTGGGAAGGCGACTTGAAGAACTTTGTGCAGCCTATTCTTCGTCCTTACGATATCCTCTGTCAGATTTTGGTAGAACCGGCTAAGATCATGCAAGTTTTGATAGACTTTTTCTTGAACATAAATTGGCTTACGGTTTAAAACGAATTGTGACGAAGCTAGTTTCCCTGCGTCAATTTTATCGGTTTTCCGGACTCGTAAGCTGTCAAGTTGCTTTTTAGCTTCCAAAGGATTAAGACGTGTATAGTCATAGCTGTTTTCTTCTAGAAAAGCCTGAAGTCGACAAGAGTAGACACCATTAGCTTCGAAAATAATTTCGGGGTTTCTCACGGTCTTTAGTCCTTCAGTAGACGAGAAAATCCGATAATGTCATTAGACATAGTATAGCCATGAACCCTTTCACCATTCACAAGAATAGCGACTTCTGAGCTTGCTTTACTCACATCAATTCCAAAAACTGTCCGCATTATGTTTACCTCTTTGTCTTGAATGATTCCTTATTTTAGTGATTTCATTTTCAATACTCGACGTCTAGCGTCCAACATACTTTGATAAAATTCCATCTAAAACAGGTGTCTTGCCAGTTTTTTTACGGCGTCTAGCGCCAAAAGAAGCCACGACTTCACAAGACACCTCTACTTTAACACAAAGAAAAAGTAGTGAGTACTCACTCCCGTCGGAGATTTCTTCACTACTAATCTTAGTATGTTTTCTACAGGCGGCAGGTCTAGTTGATGACCATGAGAATGATTGTGAATGGAAAAGCGGAAGTTAGTGAGTGCAGCGTTTAATTATCTGAGAATAGAGAAAAAGCTGAGAAACTCATCTCAGCTTTTTATACATACTATTAAATTTGTTAAAGTGAAGTCAAAAAAGTGAGTCCACCCAAAATCACACCAGCTGAGTTTGGAATAATTAGTATCCAATCTTTCTTGGGTTCTTTTGTCCATCCATAAAGAACCCAAATTAAACAAGATACTGCTGCGGATAAAGGCTGGAATGGTTGAGCTTTGTTGCCTTGTAAATTGGCAAAAATTTGTGGGATGTAGGCGATAAATACAATAATCCCGATAAAGGCCCCAATGGAACCGACAATTTGATTTATTTTTTGTTTAGTCATATATACCTCCAATTGTAGAGTATCAAAATGATTGAAAATAGGCAAGGAATATGGTCATTTGTTGTTATTTTCTGTACAAAATAGAATAAAATGTTTATATCTATATTTTGCAGAGGATAGTATACAATATGTTCTGTAAACACAAAAAGGAATAAATCCGTTATAGTAGAGTTGCGAAACATTACTAGAAAGAGATTTATTCCTATGACTCAGTTTAGCACAGAACTACTTAACTTCTTAGCCCAAAAGCAAGATATTGATGAATTTTTCCGTACTTCTCTTGAAACGGCGATGAATGATCCGCTTCAAGCAGAATTGTCAGCCCTTTTAGGGTATGAGCCTTACGATAAAGTAGGCTATAATTCTGGTAATAGTCGTAATGGAAACTTTAGTCCAGCTTTGATCCCCTCTTATGGACGTCGAGATGACCACTTGGAAGAGATGGTTATCAAACTCTATCAAACCAGCGTAACGACTCGAGAAATTAGCGACATCATCGAGCGAATGGATGGTCATCACTATAGTCCTGCCACAATTTCTAATATCTCAAAAACAACTCAGGAGAATGTCTCTGCTTTTCATGAGAGAAGCTTAGAAGCCAATTACTCTGTTTTATTTCTTGATGGAACCTATCTTCCATTAAGACGTGGAGCCGTTAATAAAGAATGTATTCATATCGCACTTGGCATTACACCAGAAGGACAGAAGGTTGTTCTTGGATATGAAATCGCCCCAAATGAAAACAATGATTCATGGTCCACCCTGTTAGATAAGCTTCAAAAACAAGGCATTCAACAGGTTTCTCATGTAGCGACCGATTGCTTCAAGGGGCTTGAGCAGATGATCAGTCAGGCTTACCCATTAGCTAAACAACAACGTTGCTTAATTCATATTAGTCGAAATCTAGCTAGTAAAGTGAAACGAGCAGATAGAGCGGTTATTTTGAAGCAATTTAAAACGATTTATCGTACTGAAAATTTAGAAATAGCAGTCCTAGCTTTGGAGGACTTTATCGCTGAATGGAAACCAAAGTATAGGAAAGTCATGGAAAGTCTGGAGAATACGGATAATCTTTTAACTTTTTATCAGTTTCCCTACCAGATTTGGCACAGCATTTATTCGACAAACCTCATTGAGTCTCTTAACAAAGAAATCAAACGTCAAACGAGGCTGGGACAATAGTCCTAGCCTCTTAATTGTCTTTGGATTGTCGAGCAAGACGCAGTGGTTGAGTGGGCTCTACTACGCTGATTTCATCAGTTTTTACAGCCCTACTCAACTGTGCGGAGGTGTGACGACGAAATCGACTTCTAACGAATTACCGATTTCTGTCCCACTCTCCTAACGAGGAGGCTCTGGAACGTTATTTAGTTACTTTGTTTGAAAATTATAATTTCAAGCAAAGTCAACGTATCCACAAAGGGTTTGGCCAATGTGCTGACACACTTGAAAGCTTATTTGATTAACATTCTTCAACTCTACTTGAGTGTTTACACAAAATTATTGACAGTATCCAATTCGATTACATGACAATTATTTAATCTTTCATTAAGATAGTAAAAAACTCGTTAAAATAAGATTTATCAAGTTTTTTTGGCGCTAAAAAATGATATAATGAATGAGTCTTTAAGGTGTAGATTTTTAGACAAAAAATATATTGGGGAAAAATTGAATATGGAAAATAAAGTACGCTATAAACTGCACAAAGTGAAGAAGCAATGGGTTACTTTAGCGGTTGCTTCAGTAGCCTTGGCTACCATTGTTGGTGCTAGTGTTACCACGTCTTCACTTGTTTCGGCAGAAGAAATAAATAATACTAATGGATCACCTTCAACAACTACAGTCGGGGAAAATACAAATCCTGTGGTTGAAAAAGAGGTAGGCACAACAACAGAGGTGGCAAATACTTCAAATGCCACAACAACAGACCGAGCAGCAGTTACTGCTGATAAACCAGCTGAAACGACAGTTCAACCAAATTCAGGAGCAACTAGTGATAGAGCTGCAGCAGTAGAGGTTGAAGCCAAACCTGAAACGACTGCTAAGCCAGAAGTAGCCGCTAAACCAGAAACAGCTACAACATCTGAAGTAGCTGCAAATGCTGGAGTAGCCGCTCCAACGACTGAGAAGTCTAAAGAGCTTTCTGAAGCTGAAATTAAAGCTGCAGTCTCACTCGATAATATTAAAAAAGAAAAAGATGGTAAATATTACTATCTTTTAGAAGATGGATCACATAAGAAAAACTTTGCCATTACTGTAAATGGTCAGGTCCTTTATTTTGATGAGAATGGTGTCCTTTCAAGCACATCAACTTATTCATTCACACAAGAAACAACAAATCTTGTCACTGATTTTACTAAAAACAATGCTGCTTACGATTCAACAAAAGCAAGCTTTGAACTTGTTGATGGTTATTTGACAGCTGATAGTTGGTACCGTCCAAAAGAAATCCTTGAAGCAGGAACAACTTGGAAAGCGTCAACTGAAAAAGATTTTCGCCCACTTTTGATGTCTTGGTGGCCTGATAAGGATACTCAAGTAGCTTACTTGAACTACATGACTAAGGCTCTTAGCAATGGTGAAGAAACAAAAGATGTCTTTACGATTGAAAATTCTCAAGCTAGCTTGAATGCCGCTGCTCAAATCATTCAACGTAAGATTGAGGTTAAGATTGCTGCTAATAAGTCAACAGACTGGTTGCGTCAGTCAATCGAGGCCTTTGTTAAAGACCAAGATAAATGGGACATTAACTCTGAATCTCCAGGTAAAGAACACTTCCAAAAAGGGGCTCTCCTCTTTGTTAATAGTGATTTAACGAAGTGGGCTAACTCAGACTACCGTAAACTTGACCAAACGGCAACAAGTCGTTTGGCAAACGATAAGATCAAGAGTGGTAGTGATGCTGGTTATGAGTTCTTGCTATCAAGCGATATCGACAACTCAAACCCAATTGTGCAAGCTGAAATGCTTAACCAATTGTATTACTTCATGAACTGGGGACAAATCGTCTTTGGTGACAAGGACAAAGATGCTCACTTTGATGGTATCCGTGTTGATGCTGTGGACAATGTCAGCATCGATATGCTTCAATTAGTGTCTTCATACATGAAGGCTGCTTACAAGGTCAATGAGTCTGAAGCACGTGCCCTTGCTAATATCTCAATTCTTGAAGCTTGGTCTCAAAACGACCCATATTATGTGGACGAACATAATACAGCTGCCCTTTCTATGGATAATGGTCTCCGTTTGTCTATTGTTCATGGATTGACTCGTCCAGTAACTAATAAAGGTACAGGTGCTCGTAATGCATCAATGAAGGACCTTATTAACGGTGGTTATTTCGGTCTTTCAAACCGTGCGGAAGTTACATCATATGATCAACTTGGTTTTGCAACCTATCTCTTTGTTCGTGCACACGACTCAGAAGTTCAAACGGTTATCGCAGACATTATCAGCAAAAAAATTGATCCTACAACAGATGGATTTACTTTTACATTAGATCAATTGAAACAAGCTTTTGACATTTATAATGCTGATATGTTGAAAGTGGATAAGGAATATACGCATTCAAATATTCCTGGAGCTTATGCTTTGATGCTTCAAACAATGGGTGCAGCAACACGTGTTTATTATGGAGACTTGTATACTGATAATGGTCAGTACATGGCTAAGAAATCACCATACTTTGATCAAATCACAACTCTTCTTAAAGCGCGTCCTAAATATGTAGCTGGTGGACAAACATCTTATATCCACAATCTTGCTGGAGATGGCGTATCGTCTGCTAAAGACAATAAAGAAGTTTTGGTTTCTGTCCGTTATGGTCAAGATTTGATGTCTAAGACTGATACAGAAGGTGGAAAATACGGTCGTAATTCTGGTATGTTGACCCTCATTGCTAATAACCCAGATTTGAAATTAGCAGATGGTGAAACAATTACTGTAAATATGGGTGCAGCCCACAAGAACCAAGCCTACCGTCCACTCTTGCTTGGTACGGATAAAGGTATCGTGTCCTCATTGAATGATTCAGATACTAAGATTGTTAAATACACAGATGCACAAGGAAATCTTGTCTTCACAGCTGATGAAATCAAAGGCTTTAAGACTGTTGATATGAGTGGTTACCTTTCAGTTTGGGTACCAGTAGGTGCGACTGACGATCAAAACGTTCTTGCCAAACCATCAACAAAAGCCTACAAAGAAGGGGATAAGGTTTATAGCTCTTCTGCAGCACTTGAAGCACAAGTGATTTACGAAGGTTTCTCAAACTTCCAAGACTTTGTCAAAGAGGATAGTCAATATACTAACAAATTGATTGCAGCTAACGCAGACCTCTTCAAGTCATGGGGTATTACGTCATTTGAGATTGCACCTCAATATGTCTCATCTAAGGATGGCACTTTCCTTGATTCTATTATTGAAAATGGTTATGCCTTCACAGACCGTTACGACTTTGCCATGAGCAAAAATAATAAATATGGTTCAAAAGAAGATCTTCGTGATGCCCTCAAGGCTCTTCACAAACAAGGTATTCAAGTCATTGCTGACTGGGTTCCAGACCAATTGTATACTCTCCCAGGTAAAGAAGTAGTGACAGCTACTCGTACAGATACGCATGGTAAGGTGCTTGATGATACTAGCTTGGTTAATAAGCTCTATGTGACAAATACCAAGTCATCAGGAAATGATTTCCAAGCACAGTATGGTGGGGCCTTCCTCGACAAACTTCAAAAACTTTATCCAGAAATCTTCAAAGAAGTTATGGAAGCGTCAGGTAAGACAATTGATCCATCTGTGAAGATTAAACAATGGGAAGCTAAGTACTTTAACGGTACAAACATCCAAAAACGTGGTTCAGACTACGTTCTCAGCGATGGTAAATTGTACTTCACCGTTAACGATAAAGGTACCTTCCTTCCAGCTGCCTTGACTGGTGATACAAAAGCTAAAACTGGATTTGCTTATGATGGTACAGGGGTAACTTATTATACAACATCTGGTACTCAAGCTAAGAGTCAATTTGTGACATATAATGGCAAACAGTACTACTTTAACGATAAGGGTTACCTTGTAACTGGTGAACAAGCTATCGACGGTTCAAACTATTTCTTCTTGCCAAATGGTGTTATGTTTACTGATGGTGTTATTAAAAATGCCAAAGGTCAATCATTGGTTTATGGTAAGTCAGGTAAATTGACGACTCAAACTGGTTGGAAAGAAGTTACTGTTAAAGATGATAGTGGTAAGGAAGAGAAATTCTACCAATACTTCTTCAAAGGTGGCATCATGGCTACTGGTTTGACTGAAGTAGAAGGTAAGGAAAAATACTTCTATGACAATGGTTACCAAGCTAAAGGCATCTTCATTCCTACAAAAGACGGCCACTTGATGTTCTTCTGTGGCGATTCAGGTGAACGTAAGTACTCAGGCTTCTTTGAACAAGATGGTAACTGGTACTACGCTAATGATAAGGGCTATGTTGCCACTGGATTTACTAAGGTAGGTAAACAAAACCTTTACTTCAATGAAAAAGGTGTTCAAGTTAAGAATCGCTTCTTCCAAGTTGGTGATGCCACTTACTATGCAAATAACGAAGGTGATGTTCTTCGTGGTGCGCAAACCATCAATGGTGACGAGCTCTACTTTGATGAGTCAGGTAAACAAGTTAAAGGTGAGTTTGTGAACAATCCTGATGGTACGACTTCATACTACGATGCCATTACAGGTGTGAAACTTGTGGATACATCACTAGTAGTTAATGGTCAAACCTTTAATATCGATGCTAAGGGTGTTGTGACTAAGGCACATACACCAGGCTTCTATACTACTGGGGACAACAACTGGTTCTATGCAGACTCACATGGACGTAATGTCACAGGTGCTCAGGTCATCAATGGTCAACACCTCTACTTTGATGCAAATGGTCGTCAAGTTAAGGGTGGCTTCGTAACGAACACTGACGGTAGTCGTTCATTCTACCATTGGAATACTGGTGATAAATTGGTATCAACCTTCTTCACTACCGGTCATGATAGATGGTATTATGCTGATGATAAGGGAAATGTCGTTACAGGAGCTCAAGTGATTAACGGTCAAAAACTCTTCTTTGCTACTGATGGTAAACAGGTTAAAGGTGACTTTGCAACAAATGCGAATGGCAGCCGTTCATACTACCATGGAGCTACTGGTAATAAGTTAGTCTCAACCTTCTTCACTACTGGAGACAACAACTGGTACTATGCTGATGCCAAAGGTGAACTTGTTGTTGGCGAACAGACGATCAACGGCCAAAACCTTTACTTTGACCAAACTGGTAAGCAAGTGAAAGGTGCAACAGCTGCGAATCCTGATGGCTCAATCTCTTACTATGATGTTCATACAGGGGAAAAGGCTATTAATCGTTGGGTTAAAATTCCTTCAGGGCAATGGGTATACTTTAACGCTCAAGGAAAAGGCTACGTGTCAAATTAAGATTAATGAATGAAAGAAGTCAATCACTTTTTGTGGTTGCTTTTTTCGTAAAAAATTGTCAAACTTTTATACATTCAGGTCATTTGTCTGGCCAAAAAGTGGTATAATAACTCTTGCTAAATCTTTATTTTGGAGTACACATGGCTAAGTCAAAAAATACTATTGAAAGTCGGATAGATTACTCGATTCTCTTGCCAGTCCTTATTCTACTACTGGTTGGTCTGGTCTCGGTATTTATCGCGACAAATTTTGATTACCCAAAGAATCTTGTGCAAGTCATGTCTCAGCAAGTACTATGGATTTTTCTAGGTTCAGTACTTGCTTTTGTTGTCATGTTATTTAATACAGAGTTTCTTTGGAAGGCAACCCCCTGGCTCTATATTTTTGGCCTGGGACTTATGGTTCTACCTCTCGTTTTCTATTCACCTGCTTTGGTTGCCTCGACAGGGGCAAAAAACTGGGTCAGCATTGGATCAGTCACCCTTTTCCAACCATCAGAATTTATGAAGATATCCTACATCCTTTTTCTTTCGAGAATAGGTGTTTGGGCTAAACAAGGAAAGGAAGTAACTGAACTTCAAGATGACTGGTTGCTACTTTTCCAATATGTAGCGGTCACGCTTCCTGTCCTAGGTTTACTGGTTCTTCAAGGTGATATGGGGACAGCCTTAGTCTTCCTCGCTATTTTAGCAGGTATAATAGTTGTTTCGGGGATATCCTGGCGTATTATCTTGCCGGTAGTTCTAGCTTTTGCAGTGGGATTAGGCTTGTTTGTAATGGTATTTACCACAGATTGGGGTAAGGAAGCCATGCTCAAGATGGGGGTGCAAACCTACCAGATTAACCGTATCTCAGCTTGGTTGGATCCTTTCACTTATGCAGATGGTATCGCCTTTCAACAGACACAGGGGATGATTTCGATTGGTACTGGAGGAATCTATGGTAAAGGCTTTAATCATCTGGAGTTGAACGTACCGGTTCGTGAGAGTGACATGATTTTCACAGTTATTGCGGAAGACTTTGGTTTGGTAGGTGGTGGATTGGTTCTTCTAACCTATCTCTTCCTTATTTATCGCATGTTGCGGGTGACATTCAGGTCTAACAATCGTTTCTATACCTTTATTTCGACAGGTTTTATCATGATGATTGTCTTCCATATTTTTGAAAATATTGGGGCAGCAGTGGGAATTCTTCCTTTGACAGGTATTCCTTTGCCCTTTATTTCTCAAGGGGGGTCATCACTCATCTCTAACTTGATTGGTGTTGGTTTGGTGCTTTCAATGGCTTATCAAACCAACCTCAACGAGGAAAATAAAATTCTCCTGGCTATGTCTCGTCGTATGCGTACGTCTGGAACTAGTCAAGTGAAACCTGTTTCTAAGAGCAAGTCTAAGAAAAATAAGCCTTCGAAGAGTGTTACTAAGGCCTCTCAAGAATTGGTCAAGGCTAAAGATAAGGTTGATAAGGCCACTGAGAAAATGCGTCAAACCATTTCTCAAAATACGCCAAGCATTCATCAAGGCAAGCGTCGTAAGGGTTCGAAAAAGAAACCGACACGTAAACATTAAGAGAAAACAAGTTGGTTAATCCAACTTGTTTTTCTTTGAAAAAAATTAAGGTCTGTGACCTTTTCTTTGCCCCTGCCTGTGGTATAATAAAAGTTGACTATTTTGAAAAGGGGTTTGCTATGATAGAGACAGCCAAACAGCAAGAACGTGCTATTTTAGTAGGTGTTGAATTGCAAGAAACAGAGCATTTTGACATGTCAATGGAGGAACTTGCCAGTCTTGCCAAAACTGCAGGAGCAGAGGTTGTAGCTAGCTATACCCAAAAACGTGAACGCTATGATAGTAAGTCTTTCGTAGGTTCAGGAAAATTAGAAGAAATCAAGGCCATGGTGGATGCGGATGAGATTACTACGGTCATTGTCAATAACCGTTTAACACCTCGTCAAAATACCAATCTTGAAGCAGCATTTGGCGTAAAAGTTATTGATCGTATGCAATTAATTTTGGATATCTTTGCCATGAGGGCTAGAAGCCATGAAGGGAAACTTCAGGTTCACCTAGCTCAACTAAAATACATGTTGCCCCGTTTAGCTGGTCAAGGGATTATGCTCAGCCGTCAAGCAGGGGGCATTGGTAGCCGTGGACCTGGTGAAAGTCAATTGGAGCTCAATCGTCGTTCGATTCGTAACCAGATTGCTGATATTGAACGCCAGTTAAAGATTGTTGAGAAGAACCGAGAAACCATTCGCGAAAAGCGTGTTGATTCAAGTACCTTTAAAATTGGTTTGATTGGTTATACCAATGCTGGGAAATCAACGATCATGAACCTTATGACGGATGATAAGCAATATGAGGCTAATGAACTTTTCGCGACCTTGGATGCAACAACTAAGAAAATTTACTTAAAGGATCAGTTTCAAGTGACCTTGACAGATACGGTTGGTTTTATCCAGGATTTGCCAACAGAATTGGTTGCTGCCTTTAAGTCAACGCTTGAAGAAAGTCGTAATGTGGACCTCCTTTTGCATGTCATTGATGCGAGTGATCCTAATCACGAAGAGCATGAAAAGGTGGTCTTAGACATTCTCAAAGACTTAGACATGACTGATATTCCTCGACTAGCAATCTACAATAAGATGGATGTAGCTGATAATCTAGTAGCAACAGTCTTTCCTAATGTTCGCCTCTCAGCACGTGACAAGGGAAGTCGTGAGGCCCTCAGAAGACTCTTGATTGATGAAATTCAACAGATTTTTGAACCCTTTAGTATTAAGGTACATCAGGATCAAGCTTATAAACTTTATCAGTTGAGTCAATTGGCCTTGCTAGATAGCTACACTTTTGAGACAGAAGTGGAAGAAATTACAGGTTATATTTCACCGAAAAATAAATGGAAATTGGAAGAATTTTATGACTGATTATATGGATTTAGCTTTAAAATATGGTGGTTTTACAAGTTTAGATAAGGTCTATTTAGAAAATACCTTGTCAGACCTTTCTGACAGTCAAAAATTGGCTTTCATTACGCCACCACCAAGCGTGATTAATGCTTATTTTGCAGAGATTTACCAAAAACAATCTCCTGAAGCAGCGACGGAATACTATTTGGACCTTTCAAAGGAGTTGAACCTCTTTAACCCTGAACCATCTTTTGATGAGCACAAGCCTTTTATTCGTCTCAATCTGTCAGGAAAATCTTATGGATTTTGCTATGAAAATGCTGATGAGGTGGCCTTAGTCTTTGCCGAGCATTTAGAGGTTCCAACGGCTAGCATTTTGTTTGAGCTTGCTCAAGTTTTCCCGCAGTATAAGGTTTATCTTGAAGGCACTCAAATTAAGATGACCAAGGTTGATTTTGATGAAGAAGTATTGGAAGAGTTAACACCTGAGACACAGTTACTTAGTCGTGTAACTAAATTGAAGGGAAATGTCATTAAGTTGGCTAGCTTCAATCAAGACGAATTAGTGGAACTTTTGTCTCAATATAAAGGGCAAACTGTTTATTATGGCTTTGCTCAGCGTGAATGCCTGGCTTATATTGTCCAGAAATAAGAAGAACGATAGATAGAAAGTATAGGAAGTCATGGAATTACAATTTTTAGGGACGGGTGCCGGGCAGCCCTCCAAGGCCCGTAACGTGTCGAGTCTGGTTCTGAAGTTACTCGATGAAATCAATGAGGTCTGGATGTTTGACTGTGGAGAAGGTACCCAACGTCAGATTTTAGAAACAACAATCAAACCTCGTAAAGTTAAAAAAATCTTTATCACACATATGCATGGAGACCATATCTTTGGCCTACCTGGTTTCTTGGCTAGCCGTTCTTTCCAATCGAGTGAAGAACAAACAGATTTAGAGGTTTATGGTCCAGTCGGCATTAAACAATATGTTATGACTAGTCTTCGTACCTCTGGAACACGCCTCCCTTACCATGTGCATTTTAAGGAAATTGATGAGCATAAGCTTGGCTTGGTTATGGAAAATGACAAGTTCGCTGTTTATGCAGATAAGTTGGATCATACCATTTTTTGTATTGGTTACCGTGTGGTTCAAAAGGATCTTGAAGGAACCTTGGATGCTGAGGCCCTTAAAGCAGCAGGTGTACCATTTGGTCCGCTTTTTGGTCAAATTAAGAATGGGCAAGATGTGGTCCTTGAAGATGGAACAAAAATCATTGCCAAGGACTTTATTTCCGCACCTAAGAAAGGTAAGGTTATCACTATCTTAGGTGACACTCGTAAGACGAATGCCAGTGTTCGTCTTGGCTTGGGAGCAGATGTCTTGGTGCACGAGTCTACTTATGGTAAAGGTGACGAAAAAATTGCCAAGAGCCATGGGCATTCAACCAACATGCAAGCAGCACAGGTCGCTAAAGATGCGTCAGCTAAACGTCTTCTTCTAAATCACGTATCAGCACGTTTCTTAGGGCGTGATATCGGTAAGATGGCAGCAGATGCTAAAACAATTTTCGAAAACACCCACATCGTTCGTGACTTGGAAGAGGTAGAAATTTAATGGCTAAACAACGTATTATTGCTATTACTGGTGCCTCAGGAGGCCTTGCTCAAGAAATTGTCAAGCAGCTCTCACCCAGTGATGGTATTATCCTCTTAGGACGAGACAAGGACAAACTTGAGAAATGTTATCGTCATGTGGAAAATAAAACCTGCCTTGCCATTGACCTAAGAGACGACAAGGCCATTAAAGAGATGGTCGATTATCTCTATCAACGATTTGGACGTATTGACGTCTTTATCAATAATGCTGGTTTCGGTGAATTCAAGTCTTATGATAACTACACTAGCCAAGAAGTACGTGATATGTTTGATATCAATACCTTTGCGACGATGACCTTTTCACGTTTGATGGCTGAGAAAATGGTGGAGCAAGGCCATGGTCATATCATCAACATCGCCAGTATGGCGGGGAAAATTGCGACAGCCAACTCAAGTGTCTATGCAGCGACAAAGTTTGCGGTAATTGGTTTTTCAGATGCCCTGCGTCTAGAGCTGGCTGATAAAGGAGTCTATGTGACAACAGTCAATCCTGGTCCAATTGAGACAGGTTTCTTTGATCAAGCTGATCCCTCTGGAGCCTATCTTGAGAGTGTTAAAAAGTTTGTCCTCAGTCCTAAATACGTAGCTAAAAAGATTGTCCGTATTCTGTGTAAAAACAAACGTGAAGTCAATCTACCACGACTCTTATCAGTTGCCCACAAAGGCTACACGCTATTTCCACGAATCTCGGACAAACTAGCTACCAATGTGTTTAACTACAAATAGGAGGATACTAGATGGCAGCTAATATTCAAGCCTATTTAGAAAACATCCGGAAACCCTGGGGACAGATCTATTATGATATCCTTTTTGGGCAATTAAAGGACATCAAGGGAAAGCGAGTGCTTGATTTTGGCAGTAGCTTTGGCCCTGTGTCCAACCACCTAGCGTAAGAAAATAGAGGCCTAGCTGTGGAACCCAATGAGGAAATGGTAGGTTTACGGGCTCAGGACAACTCCTATTAGCAACTAGTCGGAAGTTTGGAAAGGAGTTAAGATGTTAAATTATAAAAAAGAGATTCCAGCGATGACAGACCTACTCGCACTGTACAGTTCAGTCGGCTGGACCAATTATACTAACAATCCAACCATGTTGGAAAAAGCTGTCAATGCCAGTCTATGGCAGTTGGCGGTCTATGATAAGGAAGAGTTAGTAGCCTACATTCGCTTAGTAGGAGATGGCCATTCTGTCATTTTTGTACAGGACCTCTTGGTGCGACCAGATCACCAGCGCCAAGGCATTGGCACGAAACTCTTAGAAGAGGCTTTAGCGACTTTCCCCAATGTCTATCAACGGCTCCTTGCCACTGATCGTAGCGAGAAAAATTTAGCCTTTTACCAATCCCTGGGATTTGTCGAACTTTCAGAGCAAGCTTGTACAGGGATGATTTATAATAATTGACGGAGAGAGAGTGGGACAAAAGTCCTAGCCTCTTAATTGTTTTTGGATTGTCGAGCAAGACGCAGTGGTTGAGTGGGCTCTACTACGCTGATTTCATCAGCTTTTACAGCCCTACTCAACTGTGCGGAGGTGGGACGACGAAATCGAATTCTAACGAATTACCGATTTCTGTCCCACTCTCTTTTCTTGTTTTTCCTAATATTACTTGAAAATGATAGTAGAATAGAGTTAGTTAACGTAAAGAGGATAAAGGAAAATCTGAGAAAACACAAGTCAAAAAGGGAGCAATATCCAGACTATTATTTTGTCTAGAAAAGCAGGTCTTGATTGGAAATGTACCACAAGTCTAAGCAACTTACGATGTTTGACATTCTCTTTTTAGGAAACTTAGCTTTCTATCCACTATGATAAATTTTTTCATGTTATAATAGATAGACTAGATGACAGGGAGAAAAGATAAAAACATGATTACATCAACGTATGATTGGAAAATAAACACAAAAGAGCCAGATGCTGGCTTTTTTAAACTTGCCAAAGAACATGGGCTGGCAGAAACTGCAGCCAAGATTGCCTATGAACGAGGCATTACGACAGAAGAGGCTCTTGAAGCCTTTCTAAAGGCTGATTTATCACACCTTCATGATCCTTATCTTCTTCATGATATGGATAAGGCGGTGGCTAGAATTCGTCAGGCTATTGAAAATTATGAGCAAATCTTAGTCTATGGAGACTATGATGCGGATGGGATGACGTCAGCATCGATTGTCAAGGAAGCTCTTGAAATGATGGGAGCTGAGGCTCGAGTTTATTTGCCTAACCGTTTCACAGATGGTTATGGGCCAAATGAAAGTGTCTACAAGTACTTTATTGAGCAGGAAGGCATTTCACTCATTGTTACAGTGGATAATGGGGTAGCGGGGAATGAGGCTATCGCTTATGCGCAAGAGCAAGGTGTGGACGTTATCGTTACAGACCATCACAGTATGCCGGACCAGCTTCCAGATGCCTATGCCATTGTCCATCCAGAGCATCCAGATGCCGATTATCCTTTTAAGTATTTGGCAGGTTGTGGTGTAGCTTTCAAATTGGCAACTGCCCTCCTTGAAACTATTCCTACTGAGATGTTGGACTTGGTAGCCATTGGTACCATTGCCGATATGGTTAGCCTAACGGATGAAAATCGTATTATGGTCAAGGTCGGCCTGGAAATTCTCAAGACTACTGAGCGTATTGGACTTCAAGAATTGCTCCGCATTTCAGATGTAGACCCAACAACGATTTCTGAAGAAACGGTCGGTTTCAAATTGGCTCCTCAACTCAATGCCTTGGGACGCTTAGATGATCCAAATCCAGCCATTGAACTACTGACCGGATTTGACGATGAAGAAGCCCAAGCCATTGCTCTGGAAATCAATGCTAAAAATGAAGAACGTAAGGAAGTTGTCCAAAAAATCTTTGATGAAGCCATGACTATGGTGGATTTGGATAAACCTGTTCAGGTTTTGGCCAAGGAAGGTTGGCATCCTGGCGTCCTAGGTATTGTGGCGGGGCGTATCATGGAACAAATCAGTCAGACAGTAGTGGTTTTGAATATTGAAGATGGCTTGGCTAAGGGTTCCGCTCGTAGTTTGGAATCTATCAATATCTTCCATGCGCTTGATGACCACCGAGACATCTTTACTGCTTTTGGAGGACATGCTGGAGCGGCGGGGATGACCCTTCCAGAAGAAAATCTTGGACGACTATCAGAGATTTTGTGTCATTATGTCTACGATAATAACATTGATACGAGTGCCAAAAATACGTTAAATTTAGACGAGGAGCTTCAACTCAGTGAGCTTAGCTTGGATACCATCAAGAGCCTTGAAAAATTAGCACCTTTTGGTATGGACAATAAAAAGCCAGTCTTTTGGCTACATGATATTACCGTTACTCAAGCTAGGACTATGGGACAAAACGGAGCCCATCTTAAGTTTAAGGTTAAGCAAGGAAAGGATAGTTTTGATGTTGTGGCCTTTAATAAAGGTCATTTGCTTCAAGAATTCCAACAAGCTCAGGGGTTGGAATTAGCAGTGACCCTGTCCGTTAATGTATGGAATGGTCAGACAACGCTCCAGCTCATGCTAGAAGATGCGCGTGTGGATGGTGTTCAGTTATTTGATTTTCGCTCAAAAAATATGGCACTACCTGAAGGCCTACCAACGGTAGAAGAAGCATCAGACACTGAACCTGCGGTTGTCCTCAACACCTTACCTGATTCAGCAACGGAATTAAAAGAGTGGTTTGAAGGTAAAGATTTCCAGGCTATCTATTTTAAAAATAGTATTAAGGAAACCTATTATCTGACAGGTTATGGAACTAGAGAGCAATTTGCAAGACTCTATAAAACCATTTACCAATTCCCAGAATTCGATGTCCGCTATAAACTGGATGAGCTCAGTCATTACCTTAAAATCGATAAGATACTTCTGATTAAGATGATTCAGATTTTTGATGAATTGGATTTTGTGACTATTGATAATGGTGTTATGACAGTCAATAAAGAAGCTGAAAAACGTGAGATTGAGGACAGCAAGATTTTCCAAGATCTTAAACATCTCGTCAAGTTCCAAGAACTCATGGCTCTGGGAACACCACAGGAAATTTATGACTGGCTTTATAAGTAGGAGAAGTACTTAATCCAAAGGATTCGTCTTGAAATGAGGGTTAGCATTTTCTAAATCTGAAGATTCATGCTATAATGATATGTAAATATTTTTTTGGCGAAAAGCCTATAGGAAGAACAAATGAAATTAGAAGATTATATTGCATCTATTGAAAACTACCCTAAAGAAGGGGTTACTTTCCGTGATATTAGTCCTTTGATGGCTGATGGAAATGCTTATAGCTATGCTATCCGTGAAATCGTTCAGTATGCGACTGATAAGAAGATTGACATGATTGTTGGTCCTGAAGCGCGTGGTTTCATCGTTGGTTGTCCAGTTGCTTTTGAACTTGGTATTGGCTTTGCTCCAGTTCGTAAACCTGGTAAATTGCCACGTGAAGTGATCTCAGCAGATTACGAAAAAGAGTATGGTGTTGATACACTTTGTATGCATGCTGATGCAATCAAACCAGGTCAACGTGTACTTATCGTTGATGATCTCTTGGCGACTGGTGGTACCGTCAAAGCTACAATTGAAATGATTGAGCGCCTAGGTGGTGTCGTTGCTGGCTGTGCCTTCTTGATTGAGCTTGATGGTCTTAATGGACGCAAAGCTATTGAAGGTTACGATACTAAAGTATTGATGAACTTCCCAGGATAAATCTATCTATGAATTAACAAAAGGCCTTAGGGCCTTTTTAACTCTTTTAAAACAAAGGTGGCCTCTCAATATAGTTAAAAGCTATAGCTAACTAGAGAAAATATATATTTGATAACAATACCTCCCCGGTTTATAATATGAAGATAGAATAAATAAGGATGGAGATATTGTTATGCCTATAAAACTTGATAATAAGTTACCAGCTCTTGATGTATTGCGTTCGGAAAATGTCTTCATCATGGATGAGAACAGAGCTAGTAGCCAGGATATTCGACCAATGGAGGTCTTAATCCTAAATCTTATGCCAACTAAAGAAGTTACAGAAACTCAGTTACTTCGTCTTTTAGCTAATACGCCACTTCAAATTAACGTCGAGTTTCTTTATATGGCTAGTCATAAGTCAAAAAATACACATGCCGAACATATGGAAACCTTCTATAAGACTTTTGATGAAATTAAGCATAAGTATTATGATGGTCTCATTGTAACAGGTGCACCTGTTGAGCAAATGCCATTTGAGGAAGTGGATTATTGGCAAGAATTAACACAAGTTTTTGATTGGTCTAAAAAGCATGTTTATTCAACCCTCCATCTGTGTTGGGGAGCTCAAGCAGGTCTCTATTATAAGCATGGAGTCGACAAGGTTCCATTGTCAGAGAAATTATCTGGTATCTATAAACAAACGGTTGACATGCCTGAAAACTTCCTTATGAATGGCTTTGATGATAGCTTTGTGTCACCACACTCACGCTATACTGAGGTTAGGCTCGAGGATATTAAAAACAAGACGGATTTAGATATTGTTGTGTCAGGACCAGAAGTTGGCTTATCCATTCTAGCAAGTAAGAATCTTCGTGAAGTATATAGTTTTGGTCATTTTGAATATGACCGTGATACTCTGGCAAGAGAATACCGAAGAGATTTAGATGCAGGCATTAATCCAGATGTACCGGCAAACTATTTCCCAGAGGATGATCCAAGTCAGGAGCCTAAACTTCGTTGGAATCTTGCGGCATCTGCTTTCTTTAGCAATTGGATTAACTATGCGGTATATCAAGAAACACCTTATCGTTTAGAAGAGTTGGAAGACGATTTTTCATTCTACGGTTATTTGTAGTAGACAGTCTCAAAAGACTTATGTGAGAGCATTTGACTTTTTGGGGTGTCTAGCTACTCTGAAAGGTAAATATGAGTTTTTTTGAACAGTATCGATCAGGTAATCTGGTCCTTCCTAATGCTTTATTTTTCCACTTTAAGGATATTTTCCCATCTGCGGATGACTTTCTGGTTTGGCAGTTTCTCTATCTACAAACGACAACTCAGATTGGAGAAGTGGCTTCTAGTCAGATCGCGCAAGCAACTGGGAAGACGCCAACTGAAGTTAATAAAAGTATTACGACATTGACTGAGGCTGGACTTCTTGATTTCACGACTATTAAGATTAACAATGAAATTGAGATGGTTGTAGATGCCTCACCTGCCTTGGCAGTGTTGGACAAGTTAGTGAGCAATGAAAAGACAACGGCAGGGCCTGTCGTTGGTCAGCCAACAAATACCCAGCTCATCAAGCAATTAACCGATGAATTGGAACAAGCTTTGGGAATCTTGAATCCTATGGTTGTCGAAGATTTAAACAAGGAAATCCAAGAAGAACATACTGATCCCGAACTTATCCGTGAGGCTTTGAAAGAAGCAGTATTTAACCGCAAGACAAATTGGAATTATATAAAAGGAGTTCTTCGTAACTGGAAATTAAGTGGTATTACAACTAAAATTCAAGTTGAAGAGCGTCGCTTGGAGCATCAAGGTAAGAAGCACCATCATCAGGTTTCGGATGACTTCAAAACAGGAATGGATGCCGTCCGTCAATTATGGGGTGGCCAATAATGTTAGGAAGAAAACGTGTTAATGAGGCTCTAGCTCTCATGGGAGAGATGTTTCCCAATGCTCATGGAGAGTTGGAGTGGGAAACGCCTTTCCAACTATTAGTTGCTGTTATTTTATCAGCCCAGACAACCGATAAGGCTGTTAATAAGATTACACCAGCCTTGTGGGCGCGTTATCCAGAAATTGAGGATTTGGCTTCGGCTAATCTTGATGACGTTGAGATGTGTTTGCGAACGATTGGTCTATACAAAAATAAAGCAAAGAACATCATCAAGACTGCTAGAGCTGTTTTAATGAATTTTGATGGACAGGTTCCGAAAACGCGTAAGGAATTGGAAAGTCTACCTGGTGTGGGACGAAAAACGGCTAATGTGGTTTTAGCTGAGGTTTATGGCATTCCTTCGATTGCAGTAGATACGCACGTCTCACGTGTTTCCAAAAGGCTAAATATCGCCCCAGAGGATGCTAGTGTAGAGGAAATCGAAGCAGAATTGATGAAGAAAATCCCAAAGAAGGATTGGATTATCAGCCATCACCGTATGATTTTCTTTGGACGTTATCATTGCTTAGCTAAGAATCCGAAATGCCAGACATGTCCTCTTCAAAGTTATTGTAAGTATTATAAAGAAACAACCAAGAAATAAGCTGGAGAATGTGATTTTCTTCGGCTTTTTACAACTGTAAGAATTTGTTACAAACTAGTAACTTGACAAAAGTCTCAGGCTTTAAGAAAATAGAAGAAACGATTTAGAAGCAGGAGCGATTTAGTGAATGGCTGAATTCAGTAATGAAGAGTATCTGAGAGCCTTAGCTGATAATGGTGATAGAGAAGCAGCCAAAGAATATGAGCAAGCTTTGGATAATCGTATTTTTCAGTTGCAGATTTCATTGGCTCAAACGAGTGATCCACAGGGTCGTAGGGAAGTGCAAAAGCTCTTGGAACAAGAGGAAAAGAAAAAAAGGGACTACTTTCAAGAAAAAGAGGAAAAAGCTGTGAGCGAATTTAGACGTCGTAAAAATGAAACTACAAAGGGAAGAAAAGTTTCGAGTTTTGACAAACTCAAAGATCCTAAGAACATTAGATGGGTAATTGGAGTTGTTGCAGTACTTGCAGTGGTTATTCCTGTTGTTACCTTGATGTGGTATAGTAATAACCAAAAAGAGAGTGAAACAAATCCATGGAAAAACGGTCAGTTGGCAAAAAGTAAGGAAGCAGCTGCAGCATCATCTGATAATCAATCCTCTCAAGTTGATACCTCATCTTTGTCTGATCAACAGTTAGAAGACTGGGTTGTTTCTACCTATGCTAAAGAACAAGGTTCAACTGGAGAAAATTATAAAAATCTTGGTTGGAATGTTTATTCATGGACGGATGATGATGATAACCTAGTTTATGCTCAACTTTATGATGCCTATGGTAATGATGTTCTTCTTTTCCGTGTAGATAAGAAGGGACAACTCGAAGCCTATGGTGGTATTGACGGTTCAAGCGATTCTTGGGACGTTGTTTCAAAAACTTATACAACTGATTAATGAAACTATATAAAACACCTGACTATGGTGGTTGAGGCTGTCTTTTGACAGTCTTTTTTGGTATAATTTAAGGTAATCGTGTATACAATTAAAAAGCCGACTGAGAAGATTTGGGGATGATAGTTCTGCAGAACTTTTTTAATGTCTTCAGGTTTTCAAGGATAGCTTAAATAAAGGAGAGTTGTCGTGTCAGACTATTTATCGGTCACATCCTTAACCAAATATTTGAAAATGAAATTTGACCGTGATCCTTATCTAGAGAGGGTATATTTGACGGGGCAGGTTTCAAATTTTCGTCGACGCCCGAGTCACCAATATTTTTCGCTAAAGGATGAAGGAGCTGTTATTCAGGCGACGATTTGGGCTGGAGTTTTCAAAAAGCTTGGTTTTGAACTCGAAGAAGGGATGAAGATCAATGTCGTTGGTCGGGTCCAGATTTATGAGCCTAGTGGTTCTTATTCCATTATTATCGAGAAGGCAGAGCCAGATGGTATTGGGGCTTTGGCCATCCAGTTTGAGCAGCTTCGTAAAAAATTGACTGCAGAAGGCTACTTTGATGATCGTCATAAGCAAGCGCTGCCTAATTTTGTCAAAAAAATTGGGGTTGTCACGAGTCCTAGTGGTGCGGTTATTCGAGATATTATTACGACCGTTAGTCGTCGTTTTCCTGGGGTAGAAATCTTACTTTTTCCTACCAAGGTTCAAGGTGAAGGAGCTGCACAGGAAATTGCTGAAAATATCCAAAAAGCCAATCAAAGGGATGACCTAGATTTACTTATCGTTGGTCGTGGTGGAGGTTCTATTGAAGACCTCTGGGCTTTTAACGAGGAAATTGTAGTTCAGTCGATTTTTGAGAGTCGTCTCCCTGTGATTTCAAGCGTTGGCCACGAAACAGATACGACTTTGGCTGACTTTGTTGCAGATCGTAGAGCTGCTACGCCTACCGCAGCGGCAGAACTTGCTACTCCGGTATCAAAGGCTGATACCTTGGTTTGGATTCGTGAAAGACAAAATAGAGCCTATCAAGCCTGTTTGAGACGTATACAATATAATCAGGAACGCTTGGCCAAATTGTCACAATCTGTTGTCTTTAGACAACCTGAACGCCTTTACGATGGTTATCTACAAAAGTTGGATCGACTAACAACAAGGCTTGAAACCTTTATGAGTCAAGATTTCGCACGCAAACAAAAAGAAGCGGAACTTTTGAGACAACGATTACAAGGCTTAAATCTTCTAACTAGTGTTCAGAACTACCAAGACCGTCGAGAGTCTTTGCAACGTTTATTGGTGACTACAACTAGGAACACCATTAATGGTAACCGTGTGAGATTAGAAAAGGCACAGGATGCCTTATTGTCTCTAGATACTAGTCGTATTGTTGCAAGGGGTTATGCCATTGTCAAGAAAGATGATAAACCTTTAACAAGTACCAAGAATATTACCGAAGGTGATCAATTAACCGTCCAAATGAGAGATGGAGAACTAGAAGTAGAGGTGAAAAATGTCAACTAAAAAAACATTTGAGGAAAATTTACAGGACTTAGAAGCTATCGTCACTAAGCTCGAAACAGGTGATGTTGCTCTTGAGGATGCTATTGCTGAGTTCCAAAAAGGTATGGCCTTGTCTAAAGATTTGCAGAAGACCTTGAAAGATGCTGAAAAAACACTGGTTAAGGTTATGCAAGCAGATGGTACAGAAACGGAAATGGATGCCTAATGAGCAAGCTAAATAAAATTGATGTGGCTATCCGTGATTACTACCAAAAAAAGAATCTTCCTGTATCAAGTGATTTAATCACTGCCATCCTTTATTCAGTTGATAGTGGAGGCAAGCGTATTCGTCCACTGATTTTCTTAGATTTACTTGAAGGATTTGGTTTAGAGCTTACTCCTAGTCATTTCGATGTCGCAGCAAGTCTTGAAATGATTCATACCGGAAGTCTTATTCACGATGATCTGCCGGCCATGGATGATGATGATTACCGTCGAGGACGTTTAACCAACCATAAGAAATTCGATGAAGCAACGGCAATCTTGGCTGGAGATTCTCTCTTTTTGGATCCATTTGACCTCCTGGCTCAAACAGACCTATCCGCAGAAATTCGAGTTCAATTGATTCAAGCATTGTCTCATTCTTCAGGCACCTTCGGTATGGTAGGTGGTCAGATGCTGGATATGAAGGGTGAAGGTCAGGAACTTGATTTATCGCAACTGGCTAAGATTCATGAGCATAAGACAGGTAAGCTTTTAACCTTTCCTTTTGTGGCGGCTGGTATTGTTGCTCAAAAAGATGAACAGGTCTTGGAAAATCTTCAAGAAGCTGGTCGCCTAATTGGTCTTGCCTTTCAAGTACGTGATGATATTTTGGATGTGACTGCTGATTTCGAAGAACTTGGGAAGACACCTGGAAAAGATGTAGTAGCTGGAAAATCAACCTATCCGGCTCTGCTTGGTCTGGAAAAATCACATGCTATCCTCGAGGAATCACTTGATAAAGCTGAAGCAATTTTTCAAAATCTAGCTGATACTCAAGGTTTCAAGAAAGACAGTATTATAGAAATCATAGAAAGGTTACGACTCCATGCCTAAGGAAAGAGTAGACGTTTTGGCTTATAAACAAGGCCTTTTTGAAACACGAGAACAAGCTAAACGTGGCGTTATGGCTGGTTTAGTTGTTAATGTTATCAATGGTGAACGTTACGATAAACCCGGTGAAAAAATCGACGACGGTACAGAGTTGAAGCTTAAAGGAGAAAAACTCAAGTATGTGAGCCGTGGAGGACTCAAACTTGAAAAAGCTTTGGAAGTATTCAATCTGTCAGTTAAAGGCATGACGACCATCGATATCGGAGCTTCAACAGGTGGGTTTACCGATGTTATGCTTCAAAATGGGGCTAAACTGGTTTATGCTGTGGATGTCGGCACTAATCAGTTGGTTTGGAAATTGCGCCAAGATGAGCGTGTTCGTTCCATGGAGCAATATAATTTCCGTTATGCTGAACCTGTCGATTTCACAGAAGGACTACCGTCTTTTGCATCAATCGATGTCAGCTTCATCTCTCTTAATCTGATTCTACCGGCTTTGGCTAAGATATTGGTTGATGGGGGGCAAGTTGTTGCTCTTGTGAAACCACAATTTGAGGCTGGCCGTGAACAAATTGGGAAAAACGGGATTGTCCGTGAGAGCAGTGTCCATGAAAAAGTGTTAGAAACAGTGACTGCTTTTGCGATTGACTATGGCTTTTCAGTTAAGGGGCTGGACTTTTCACCTATCCAAGGTGGTCATGGTAACATTGAGTTTCTCGCACACTTGGAGAAGACAAATTCTCCTCAAAATGATGCTCAAACCTCTATTAAGGAAGTTGTAGCACAAGCACACAAGGAGTTTAAAAAGAATGAAGAAGAATGATCGTTTGGAGTTAATCCGAAAGATTGTCCAAGAAAATAAAATTACGACTCAAGGAGAATTGGTAAAATTACTCCAAAATGAGGGATTAAAGGCTACTCAAGCGACTGTATCGCGTGATATCAATGAAATTGGTATTACCAAAGTACCAACTGAAGATGGTTCTTACATCTATGGGCTCTCAACTGCTCCTAGACGAGTAGGTGGAACCTCTGTTGCGACTCGTCGCTTGTTGCGCGTTGATCGTCAACATGCCTTTATGAATATCGTTGTTCAACCTGGGACAAGTCGCCTCATCAAGAAGATTCTTTTAGATGAGTACAAGCATTTGATTTTTAGTGTTATTGCTGATGATGATACCCTCTTTTTAGTGGCTCAGTCAGAGTTAGCAGCTATCGAACTACAGGGGCAAATCATTAAGTGGGTTGAAGAATAGGAGGGCCTATGCTTCTCGAAATTACGATAAAGAATTTCGCAATTATTGAAGAGATTTCTCTAAACTTTGAGAATGGTATGACCGTCCTTACTGGTGAAACAGGTGCAGGAAAGTCCATTATCATTGATGCCATGAACCTTATGTTAGGTGCACGTGCCTCTAGTGAAGTTGTCCGTCATTCAGCACCTAAGGCTGAAATTCAGGGCTTCTTTTCAATCGAACAAAATCCTGCTTTGGTTAGTATTCTAGAAGATAATGGGATTCCTGTTGAGGATGAATTGATTATCCGTCGTGAAATCTTCCAAAATGGTAGAAGTGTTAGTCGCATCAATGGACAGATGGTCAATTTAACGACGCTTAAAGCTGTTGGGCACTTCTTGGTAGATATCCATGGACAGCATGACCAGGAAGAACTTATGAAACCTGCTCTGCATATTACCATGCTTGATGCCTTTGGTGACAAGGAATTTTTCCAAACTAAGAAAGAGTACCAGGAGTATTTTGACCGCTATCGTGAGTTAAGAAAAGCTGTTCTTGAAAAGCAGAAAAATGAGCAGGAGCATAAGGCTCGAATTGAAATGTTAGCATTTCAGATTGCAGAAATTGAAGCAGTCTCTCTAAAATCAGGAGAAGATTTGGCATTGATGAAGGAGCGAGACAAGCTTCTTAACCATAAGCAGATTGCTGATACCTTAACAAATGCCTATGTCATGCTGGATAATGAAGATTTTTCAAGCCTTTCAAATGTTCGTTCTGCCATGAATGACCTCCAGTCTCTTGAAGAGTATGACTCTGATTACAAAGAACTCTCTGGAAATCTATCAGAAGCCTATTATGTTTTGGAAGATGTCACTAAGCAACTAGGTGATTTTTTGGATAATCTGGACTTTGATGCTGGACGTTTGCAAGAGATTGAACACCGCTTAGATACGATTAATGCAATTACTCGTAAATATGGTGGAACTGTTGATGACGTCCTAGATTATCTGGAAAATTCAAGTAAAGAGTACAATCTTTTGACTGGCAATTCCAGCTCGTCAGATGCCATGGAACAAGAGCTTAAGCAACTTGAAAAAGACCTGCTTGCATCTGCAGAGACCCTACAAACGGCACGCCATCAAATTGCTACAGCCCTTGAAGCTGAGATTAAGAACGAGTTATGCGACCTTTACATGGATAAGGCTGATTTTAAAGTTACCTTTACTAAAGGGAAATTTAACCGTGATGGCAATGAGCAGGTTGAGTTTTACATCTCAACCAATCCAGGTGAAGGCTTTAAACCGCTTGTTAAGGTTGCTTCAGGAGGAGAATTATCTCGACTCATGTTAGCGATTAAGTCAGCCTTTGCCCGCAAAGAAGACAAAAC
Source organism: Streptococcus sp. 22.1 (assembly GCF_016648645.1). Lineage (NCBI taxonomy): Bacteria > Bacillati > Bacillota > Bacilli > Lactobacillales > Streptococcaceae > Streptococcus > Streptococcus sp. 22.1. Next base: position 159,573 of record NZ_JACLQK010000003.1, read on the forward strand.
AAGTATCGTCTTTGATGAGGTTGATACTGGCGTTTCAGGTCGTGTTGCCCAAGCCATCGCTCAGAAAATTCATAAGATTGGGAGTCATGGTCAGGTTTTGGCCATCAGTCACCTTCCGCAAGTTATTGCAATTGCTGATTATCAGTTCTTTATCTCTAAGGAAAGTGATAATGAGACAACTGTCTCTCGTGTGCGTCTCTTGACACCTGAGGAAAGGGTGCAAGAAATCGCTAAGATGTTAGCAGGTGATAATGTGACGGAGGCTGCCTTGAGCCAAGCAAGAGCCTTGTTAAAGGTAGATGACTCTCTTTAGAAAAAGACTTGGGAAAAGTTTTCCAGTCATGCTATAATAGAATAAAAATTTGTGTTAAGCGAGAAAAATATGAGTAAAATCAGAATTGTAACCGATTCGTCAATTACGATTGAACCAGAATTGGTTGAAAAATATAATATCACTGTTGTTCCATTGTCGGTTATGGTGGACGGTGTTATCTATTCAGATAGTGATCTTCGAGAAGAAGGTCGTTTCTTGGATATGATGAAGCATAGTAAAGAGTTACCAAAGACAAGCCAACCACCAGTAGGTTTATTTGCAGAGACATATGAAAAGCTTGTCAAAGAAGGTGCAGAACAGATTGTGGCTATCCACATCATGCACACTCTCTCTGGGACATGTGAAGCCTCACGTCAAGGCGCTAGCCTTTCAGGAGCAGATGTAACCGTCATCGATTCAGGCTTTACAGATCAGTGTCTAAAGTTTCAGGTTGTTGAAGCAGCTAAACTAGCCGAAGCAGGAGCTAGTCTTGATGAGATTGTAGCACGTGTGGAAGAAGTGAAAAGTAAATCTGAACTTCATATCGGTGTGTCTACCCTTGAGAATCTTGTCAAAGGCGGCCGTATTGGACGTGTAACAGGTCTACTATCTTCATTGCTCAATATCCGTGTCATTATGGAGTTGAAAGACTATCAGTTGAATACCATTGCTAAGGGTCGTGGTGCTAAGACGTTCACGAAATGGTTAGATTCTTATATTAATGGTATCAAGGATAAGGACCGCAAAGTGGCAGAAATTGGTATTTCTTATGCAGGGACACCTGATTTTGCACATGAAATGGCTGAAAAACTTGAGGTTTTGGGCGCTCCAATTTCAATCCTTGAGACTGGTTCCATCATTCAAACGCACACTGGTGAAGGCGCCTTTGCCGTAATGGTTCGTTATGAATAAGTGGAAAGAATCAGAATTAGTTAGAAGCCTCGTAGGCTTCTTCTTGCTTTTTCTCTTATTTGTCGGCCTCTTCATTTTTATCGTTCCTAGTACGAATCAGTCATCAAAAATTGCAGAAAAGATTAAATCTATCAAAAATGAAAAGGTCACCTATGTTGCTATCGGTGATTCCCTTACGCAAGGTGTAGGTGATAGTAGTAATCAAGGGGGCTTCGTTCCTGTTTTGTCTCAGGCCTTAGAGTCAGATTTTGACTGGCAAGTGACTTCTCGCAACTATGGTATCGCAGGAAATACGAGCAATCAAATTCTCAAGAGAATGCAAGAAAAGAAGGATATTCAAAGAGATCTCAAAAAGGCTAAAGTGATGACTCTTACAGTTGGAGGTAATGATGTGATCCATGTCATTAAGGACAATATCACTAATCTTAATGTAGACACCTTCACTAAGCCTGCTCAGGCCTATCAAAAGAGATTAGGACAGATTATTGAGCTAGCTCGTAAGGATAATAAAACATTGCCAATTTATATTGTTGGTATTTACAATCCTTTTTATCTTAATTTTCCAGAGATGACAGAAATGCAAACCATTGTAGATAATTGGAACCAATCTACTGAAGAAGTGTGCAAGAAGTACGATAATGTCTATTTTGTTCCTGTAAATGATTTGCTTTATAAGGGAATTGACGGTAAGGGCGGTGTTACAAGCTCTGGTGATTCGTCTCAATCTAGTAACTCTTCTCAAGATAGCCTGAATGATGCTCTTTTTGAGGATGATCATTTTCATCCAAATAATACAGGTTATCAAATTATGTCAGATGCCATTTTGAAGCGTATTAACCAAACAAAGAAGGAGTGGTCAGGTGAGTAAGATATGGAAGTGGTTATTTTTAGGACTCTTGGCCTTTAATCTAGCCTTAGTAAGTGTTGTGGCCTATAGAATCATGACTCCAGTGGAGACGACGAGTTCTGTACCCCTACCTAAGGGAGCAACTAAAATTGGTAAGTATAGTATGACAAGGGAGGAGCTTGACGCTGCTCTTACGGGCTTTGCCCAAGATTATTCGACCGATAAGATGCGTTTCAAGGTCAAGGTTACCAATTCTAAAATTGTTTTCGAAAGTAGTTATAAGGTTTTAGGTCACCCTGTCCCTCTTTATGTCTACTTTACGCCGGTTGTTAGTGAATCAGGAGCAATTGTACTTCATGTTTCTGAGCTTTCGGCTGGAACCTTGAAACTGCCTGTTTCGGATGCCCTTAAGATGATTAAACGTTCAACTAACCTTCCTGATTACATCGTCATCGATAGTAAGAAGGGAAAGGTTACCCTAAATATTCAGTCTATGAAGAATGAGAAGGGGATTACAGCACGTGCTCAAAGCCTTGATTTGGTTAATGACCGTATCGAATTTGACATCTATAAGACAATAAATTAAAAAGCCTTTACTTTTTGCAAAAAAGCGATTAAATTAGCGTTTATTACTTGACCTCATAGGTCTTTTAGGATAAGATAATACTTGTTCAAGCGCTAAAAAAACTATTCGCTTAGAAATAAATTGGAGGATTGTTACAATGGCTAACAAACAAGATTTGATCGCTAAAGTTGCAGAAGCAACTGAGCTTACTAAAAAAGATTCAGCAGCAGCTGTAGATGCAGTTTTCGCTTCTATCGAAGAATTTCTTGCTGCAGGTGAAAAAGTACAATTGATCGGTTTCGGTAACTTTGAAGTACGCGAACGCGCTGCTCGTCAAGGTCGTAACCCACAAACTGGTGAAGCTATCTCAATCGCAGCTTCTAAAGTTCCTGCATTTAAAGCTGGTAAAGCTCTTAAAGACGCAGTTAAATAATGTAAAAACCCCTAAGATTTTAGGGGTTTTGATTTATACGAAATAAGTTAAGGAAATCTATGAAAACCATAACAGTGGTAGTGATTTTTCTTTTGGTTTTTACTGTTATTAAACTATCAGGTATTGTTGCTATTAGCAAACTGATGAAGCCAAGTGAAGAACAAATTGAAGAAGCGCGTCAGAAACGTCTTCAAGCTGAAAAAGAGGGCAAGGACCCTTTTGAAGATTGGGATGAACGCGATGATGATGGTCTTGTCTAATAAGAGAATCTTCATCAAATAACAAAAAAAGTTTGGAAGATTTTCCAAACTTTTTTTATAGACTAGTCGATGTAGTGAAGTTTTCCTCGGAAGTCTTCAAGAGTTTCGTAACCTTTTTCTTCCATGATTTCTTTAAGTTCTTTAGTAATACGGTCAAAAATAGCGACACCTTCTTTTTGAAGGGCAGTACCAACTTGTACCATACTTGCGCCACAAAGGATGTGTTCAAAAGCATCACGACCAGATTTTACACCACCAGTACCAATAATTTGGATTTCAGGTTTCAAACGTTGGTAGAAAGCATGAACGTTTGCCAAGGCAGTAGGTTTGATGTAGTCACCACCTATACCACCAAAACCATTCTTAGGTTTGATGACAACAGACTCATCTTCAATGTAAAGGCCATTACCAATTGAGTTCACACAGTTAACAAAGACAAGTGGGAATTGGTTGAAAACGGCAGCAGCTTGGTCAAAGTGGACAATATCAAAGTATGGTGGTAATTTCACACCAAGAGGTTTCGTAAAGTAAGAAAAGACTTCAGTTAGGATCTCGGTTGTTGTTTCAAAATCGTAAGCGATTTGAGGTTTACCCGGAACGTTAGGACATGAAAGGTTGAGTTCAACCAGCCCTTCATAGTCACTTTCTTGAACTTTTTTAAGAATGGTGTGTGTTTCCTCAGGTGAAAGACCAACGAGAGAAAGAAAATGATTTTTTGTATTGGGTTGCTTTTGTAATTCAATGACATAGTCAAGGTAGTATTCGAAACCGTTATTTGGCAATCCCATTGAGTTGATTGACCCAAGAGGTACATTCACATAACGTGGTTCAGGATTACCGGGACGGGCTTCAAGTGTTCCTGTTTTTGTGACAAATGAACCTGCAGCTGAAGCATCAACCTCTGCCAATTCTTCCTTAGTCATGCAATGAACACCAGCGGCATTCATAAGACAGTTATCAAACGTAAACTGACCAACTTTTGTAGCAGTAGAAACCATAAGATCCTCCTTAAAGATCACAAAGTAAAATGTTACTATTTCATCTCATTTTAGCATGAAAAGGGGCCTAAAACAAGGAAATATTGGACGGGCTAGAGCCTCTAAAACGAAATTCTGATATCGTCTCTTTTTGCCAAGACAAGAAGCAATAGAATTTTACAGAATTTTTTGGATTTTGCTAGCTTTTTCAAGGTTTTTTGGGTAGAATAGATACAGTAAATGGGTTTAACCCAAAATAAAAAGGAGACATAACTAATGGTAAAATTGGTTTTCGCTCGCCACGGTGAGTCTGAATGGAACAAAGCTAACCTTTTCACAGGTTGGGCTGACGTAGATCTTTCTGAAAAAGGTACTCAACAAGCTATCGACGCTGGTAAATTGATTAAAGAAGCTGGTATCGAATTTGACCAAGCATACACTTCAGTATTGAAACGTGCGATCAAAACAACTAACTTGGCTCTTGAAGCATCTGACCAACTTTGGGTTCCAGTTGAAAAATCATGGCGCTTGAACGAACGTCACTACGGTGGTTTGACTGGTAAAAACAAAGCAGAAGCTGCTGAGCAATTTGGTGATGAGCAAGTTCACATCTGGCGTCGTTCATACGATGTATTGCCTCCAGCAATGGATCGTGATGATGAGCACTCAGCACACACTGACCGTCGTTACGCTTCACTTGATGACTCAGTAATTCCAGATGCTGAAAACTTGAAAGTGACTTTGGAACGTGCCCTTCCATTCTGGGAAGATAAAATCGCTCCAGCTCTTAAAGATGGTAAAAACGTATTCGTAGGTGCACACGGTAACTCAATCCGTGCCCTTGTAAAACACATCAAACAATTGTCAGATGACGAAATCATGGATGTTGAAATTCCAAACTTCCCACCATTGGTATTCGAATTTGACGAAAAATTGAACGTTGTTTCTGAATACTACCTCGGAAAATAATTATAAAAGATAAAAGGCGGGATTTATTCCGCCTTTTTTTGAGAAGTGACTCTCGGTTCGTCTCACTTTGTAAGGTGAGATGAACCAAGGAGATAATTAGTCTAGAGTTTCGATATACTCCAGTCCCCAACTTTCAATGGCATCTAGGACACCTTGAAATTTTCTACCCATTTCAGTTAGACTGTATTCGACCCGTGGGGGAACTTCAGCATAGACTTTACGCTCCACGATTTTATCCTTCTCGAGCTGTCTGAGGTGTCGTGTTAGAATGGTTTGGGTAATGCCAGGAATTAGACGTTGTAGTTCGTTAAAACGCTTAGTCCCCGTACTGAGTTGATAGATGATGACTAGAGCCCATTTGCCTGTTAGTACACGCTGCGTCGTGGCAAAAGGACAAATTCCGTATTCACTGACTTCGGTTACCATAATTCCTCCAAATTTTTTAAAATTATTCTCTTATTTGACAATAATAGTATCGTATTTGATACTAGATAACAATAAAGTGCCTACTTGTCTTTTTGTTAGTAAGTGATAATATTATATCATAAATAAAAGAAACGAGGAGTAACTCATGTCAGTAAATTTAGAAATTTTCAATGCATATAACAATGGTCTTATAACAGGTGATTTTCCAGCTGTTTTTGAGACTATGGCAGATGATATCATCTGGCACCAGCCAGGTCAGCATAGTAATTCCGGTACTGTTGTTGGAAAAGAAGCACTTGGAGCACACTTGGCTCAATTTTCAGAAAAAACAAACGGTACCTTCAAAGTATTGACTAACTGGGTGTCTGAAAATATTGACCTTGTAGCAGCTAATGTGAACTTTGTCGGAACTCGCCCAGACGGCGAGGAACTCAACATGAATGGTATTGATCTTTTTCGCATGGATGAAGGAAAGATCAAGGAAGTTTGGCTCTTTTCATCAGATCAAGCAGTAGAAGATGCTTTCTGGGGTTAGACAGTAAATTAATCTATAATCTGAAATGAAATTTGATTTATGGATCGTGATGATGAGCACTCAGCACACACTGATTGTCGTTACGCTTCACTTGATGACTCAGTAATTCCAGATGCTGAAAACTTGAAAGTTACTTTGGAACGTGCCCTTCCATTCTGGGAAGATAAAATCGCTCCAGCTCTTAAAGATGGTAAAAACGTATTCGTAGGTGCACACGGTAACTCAATCCGTGCCCTTGTAAAACACATCAAACAATTGTCAGATGACGAAATCATGGATGTTGAAATTCCAAACTTCCCACCATTGGTATTCGAATTTGACGAAAAATTGAACGTTGTTTCTGAATACTACCTTGGAAAATAAGCTGAGATAGGTAGTTATCATTAACAAATAAAAAGTTGACTTTGGTCAGCTTTTTTGTTTTCTTGAAAATAAATGTAAATAGTGGTCAGAAAAGTCAGTCAATTCAGTAATTTTTCCTTGACTTTCAACTTGGAAAGATGTATCATATTAACCAAGATACATCGAAAGGAAATGAGTCAAATGACATTCGCAACTACAACTGTTTTGCTATTGCGTAATGAGGGCTAGTGCAAAAGCATTAGTCCTGTTTGGCTTACCAAGCGGGAGGGAAAAACATCTCGCTTGGGTTTCCGAGTGAGATGTTTTTTTACTACTATCGTTTTTACTTTTAGAAAGAGGATTGTCTATGCGTAAAGTTGAATTTTTTGATACAAGTCTTCGTGATGGGGAACAAACACCTGGAGTTAACTTCTCAATCAAAGAAAAAGTTGCTATTGCTAAGCAACTTGAAAAATGGGGAATTTCTGTAATTGAAGCAGGTTTTCCTGCAGCTAGCCCAGATTCATTTGAGGCAGTAAAACAAATTGCAGAAGCTATGACAACAACTTCTGTTACCGGCTTGGCTCGCTCAGTAAAATCTGATATTGATGCTTGTTATGAGGCTTTGAAAGATGCCAAGTATCCACAAATTCATGTCTTTATCGCAACAAGTCCGATTCACCGTGAGTTTAAATTGAAGAAATCAAAAGAAGAAATTCTTGAAGCTGTAAAAGAGCATGTGACTTATGCGCGTGAACGTTTCGATGTTGTTGAGTTTTCACCAGAGGATGCTACTCGTACTGAGCTTGATTTCTTGACTGAAGTTGTTCAAACAGCGGTTGATGCTGGTGCATCATATATTAATATTCCAGATACAGTAGGATTTACGACTCCAGAAGAGTTTGCACGTATTTTTGATCATTTGACTGAAAATATTAAATCAGACCATAAAGTTGTTTTTGGTGTTCACTGTCACGATGACCTCGGTATGGCAACTGCAAATACTTTGACAGCAATTAAACACGGTGCTGGACGTGTACAGGGAACTGTTAATGGTATCGGTGAACGTGCGGGTAATGTTGCTCTTGAAGAAGTAGCTGTTGCCTTGAAAATTCGTGAAGACTTTTTCCAAGCAACAAGTGATATTGTTCTTAATGAAACAATGAATACTTCAGAGCTTGTTTCTCGCTTCTCTGGAATTCCTGTTCCTAAAAATAAAGCTGTTGTTGGTGGAAATGCCTTCTCTCATGAATCAGGTATCCACCAAGATGGTGTTCTTAAGAACCCACAAACTTATGAAATTTTCACACCAGAATTGGTAGGTGTGAAGAGTAACAGTCTTCCTCTTGGTAAATTGTCAGGACGTCATGCCTTTGTTGAAAAATTGAAAGAACTTGAGCTTGACTTTGTGGAAGAAGATATCAAACCACTCTTTGCCAAATTTAAAGTCTTGGCTGGGAAAAAACATGATATTACTGATGCAGATATTCGTGCACTTGTTGCTGGTACAAGTGTAGATAATCCAGAAGGTTTCCACTTCGAAGATCTTCGTTTGACTACTAATGTTGATGAAACAATCACTGCTACAGTAAGCTTGGCTAATGAAGATGGTGAATCTGTTGAATTTTTGGCAAATGGCCAAGGGTCAGTTGAAGCTATCTTCAATGCTATTGACAAATTCTTCAACCAAACAGTTCGCTTGACTTCTTATAATATTGACGCAGTAACTGATGGTATTGATGCGCAAGCGCGTGTACTTGTAACTGTAGAAAATGTAGATACAGATACTATTTTCAATGCATCTGGTTTGGACTTTGATGTCTTGAAAGCATCAGCAATTGCCTATATCAATGCTAATACATTGGTTCAAAAAGAAAATGCTGGTGAGATGGCACGTAAGGTTTCTTATCGTGACCTTCCATAAGCCGAAGAGGAGTTAAACATGACAAAGAAAATTGTAACACTTTCAGGTGATGGAATTGGACCTGAGATTATGGCAGCAGGTCTTGAAGTTCTTGAAAAAGTAGCTTCAAAAATTGGATTTGATTACGACATCGATGCTAAACCATTTGGTGGTGCTGGCATTGATGCCGAGGGTCATCCACTTCCTAAGTCAACTTTGGATGCTGCTAAATCAGCAGATGCTATCCTCTTGGCTGCAATTGGTGGACCTAAATATGACAATGCGCCAGTTCGTCCTGAACAAGGACTTTTGGCCATTCGTAAGGAGTTGAATCTCTTTGCTAATATCCGTCCTGTCCGCATCTTTGATGCTTTGAAACACTTGTCACCTCTTAAACCTGAGCGTATTGAGGGCGTAGACTTCGTCGTTGTTCGTGAGCTCACAGGTGGTATTTATTTTGGTGAGCACATTTTGGAAGAAGATAAGGCTCGCGATATCAATGATTATTCAGCAGATGAGATTCGTCGTATCATGCGTCGTGCCTTCAAGATTGCTCAAGGTCGTGGCAAAAAGGTCACTAGCATTGATAAACAAAATGTTTTGGCAACTTCTAAATTGTGGCGTAAGGTTGCTGATGAAGTTTCTTTGGAGTTTCCAGATGTCACCCTTGAACATCAGCTCGTTGATAGTGCCGCAATGATTATGATTACCAACCCAGCTCGTTTTGATGTGGTTGTGACAGAAAACCTTTTTGGTGATATCTTGTCTGATGAATCAAGTGTCCTTCCAGGAACTTTAGGTGTTATGCCATCTGCCAGTCACTCTGAAAATGGTCCAAGTCTTTATGAACCAATCCATGGTTCAGCACCAGATATCGCTGGTCAAGGTATTGCCAATCCAATTTCAATGATTTTGTCAGTAGCTATGATGTTACGTGAAAGTTTCAATGAAACTGAAGGGGCAGAATTGATTGAAAATGCTGTTGATAAGACCTTGAATCAAGGCATCTTGACACGTGATTTGGGTGGTCAGGCTTCGACTGCTGAAATGACAGCAGCTATTATTGGCAATCTCTAAACTCATGACACTGAAATTAGTGTTACTAAGTGTTTTGTTGGTGTGGAATCTAGTCGTCTTATCCGTTTATGGCCTTGATAAACATAAGGCTATCCGACATAAGAGACGGATTTCTGAGAAGGCATTATTATTACAGACACTGATCTTTGGTGGTATTGGTGCCTTTCTAGGTGGGAGACTTTTTAGACATAAAATTAACAAATGGTACTTTAAGCTTTGCTGGCTTATAGGAATTGTTATAGATGTCTTTCTTTTATACCTTATTCTAACAAGACTTTCGGATTAGCTAATCCTTAGATTATAATTGGAGTATTTTATGAGCGGAAAATCAATTTTTGATAAACTTTGGGAACGCCACGTCGTTACTGGAAACGAGGGCGAACCACAATTAATGTATGTGGATCAGCATTATATTCACGAGGTTACAAGTCCACAGGCCTTTCAAGGACTTCGTGATGCTGGACGTAAAGTTCGTCGCCCAGATTTAACTTTTGGTACGACAGACCACAACGTCCCTACGGTTGATATTTTTAACATTCGTGACCTTATTTCTAAAAACCAAATTGATACTTTGGCGAAAAACGTTGAGGAATTTGGTATTGATGCGGCTACCCACGGTACTGCTCGTCAGGGGATTGTCCACATGGTTGGTCCTGAAACAGGTCGTAGTCAACCAGGAAAATTTGTCGTTTGTGGAGATAGTCATACGGCTACTCATGGTGCCTTTGGTGCTATTGCCTTTGGTATTGGTACATCTGAGGTAGAACATGTCTTTGCGACACAATGTTTGTGGCAAGTGAAACCGAAGAAAATGAAGGTTGAATTTGTTGGTAAACCACAGCCAGGTGTTTATTCAAAAGACTTTATTCTTGCACTCATTGCACGCTATGGCGTTGATGCTGGTGTAGGATACGCAGTTGAATATTGTGGTGAAGCTATCGATGCTCTTTCAATGGATGAACGCATGACCATCTGTAACATGTCTATTGAATTTGGTGCTAAGATGGGTCTTATGAATCCAGACCAAAAAACTTATGATTATGTTGAGGGGCGTCCATGCGCACCTAAGGGTGAGAAATTCGAAGAAGCAGTAGCCGACTGGAAAACTTTGGTTTCAGATCCAGATGCTGAATATGATAAAGTGATTACTATTGATGTTTCAGAATTGGCACCTATGGTTACATGGGGAACTAACCCTGAAATGGGTGTTGAGTTTGATCAACCATTCCCAGAAATCAAGGACTTTAATGATGAACGTGCCTACGAGTATATGGACGTTAAGCCTGGTGAATATGCTAAAGATATTGATCTTGGCTATGTCTTCATTGGTTCTTGTACTAACGCACGTCTTAGCGACCTTGAGTTAGCCGCTAAATTCGTTAAAGGAAAACATATCTCATCGACATTGACAGCTATTGTTGTTCCAGGTTCGCGTCCAGTTAAGAAAGAAGCTGAACGTCTTGGTTTGGATAAAATTTTCATGGATGCAGGATTTGAATGGCGTGATCCAGGTTGTTCAATGTGTCTTGGTATGAACCCAGACCATGTTCCAGAAGGTGTGCACTGTGCATCTACAAGTAACCGTAACTTCGAGGGACGTCAAGGATATGGTGCTCGTACTCACCTTTGTAGTCCAGCAATGGCAGCAGCTGCAGCAATCGCTGGTAAATTTGTAGATGTCCGCGATATGCCAGAAGTTCAAGCATAAGGGAGAAGATAATGGAAAAATTTACTGTCTATACAGGGAAATCAGTACCTTTGATGAATGATAATATCGATACGGACCAACTCATTCCCAAACAATTCTTGAAAGCTGTTGATAAAAAAGGTTTCGGTAAGAATTTGATGTTTGAATGGCGTTACCTTAATGATGATTACGATGAAAATCCTGATTTCGTCTTCAATAAACCTGAGTATCGCGATGCGACCATTTTGGTTACTGGTGATAACTTTGGTTCGGGGTCATCTCGTGAACACGCTGCATGGGCATTGGAAGACTACGGTTTCCGTTGTGTTATTGCTGGATCATTTTCAGATATTCACTATAACAATGAATTGAAGAATGGTATGTTGCCAATCGTTCAACCCTTGGAAGTCCGTCAAAAATTGGCTGCTCTTCCTGCAGGTGAGGAAATTACGATTGACCTTCCAAATCAAGTGATTAAATCTTCAGCAGGAGAGTTTCCATTTGATATTGATCATGAGTGGAAACGTAAATTGGTTGAAGGGCTTGACGATATTGGAATCACTCTTCAATATGAAGATTTGATTGCTGCCTATGAAAAACAACGCCCATCATATTGGCAATAAGAAACAATGATGTGTTTGTAAAATAATAATGAGGACTTAAAAGAATGGGATAAGGACAATGTTTAAGGTGTTGTTCTATCTCATTCTTTTTGTTTGAAACAGTTAACATGGTAGAGGCGTTTTTACAAGGAGCGTATGCTATAATAGAAGGATAGAAAGGAGGCCTTCATGTTTGCACAATTGGATACAAAATCTGTCTATAGTTTCATGGATAGTGTTGTAGATTTGACCACCTACATTAAGCGTGCCAAAGAGCTTGGCTATCAAGCCCTTGGTTTGATGGATCGTGACAATCTCTATGCTGCTTATCATTTTGCTCAGTTTGCAAGTAGCAAGGGTTTACGTCCTTTGATTGGTATGGAAGCTAATCTATTTTACGAGGGAAGAAAAATTCCTTTTCGTCTATTAGCAAAAAATAATCAGGGCTATAAAAATTTGATGAAGTTGGCAACAGAGCTCTCCTCAGGGCAACGCGAGTTTACAGCTTTTTCGGACTATCTGAATGCTATTGCCCTCATCCTTCCGAGTGAAGACTGGGAGCCAGGGATGACTCTTGGTTCAGAGGTTTTTATTGGGGTAAGGCCAGAAGATGCTGGTAAAGAGTTTGATTATCCTGTAATTCCTTTACATACAGTGCGTTATTTTGAGAATGTAGATCGCTCGACGATTCAGATGTTACACGCCATCTCACAAAACGTTTCCTTGTCAGAGGCCTCTATTTGTCCTATGAATCAGCTTCTTTTCTCGCCTCAAGAAATGGAAAGTGCATATAGTGATATTCCAGAGGCTTTGAACAATTTGGAGCAACTTGTTTCAGACATTACTTATCAATTTGATACGGATTTGAAGCTTCCCCGTTTTAATCGTGATATGCCAGCAGTTGACCAATTACGTCAATTAGCCCAATCTGGATTAGAAACAAAAAAGTTAAGCGAAGCAGTTTATCAGGAACGTTTAGACAAAGAATTGTCTATCATTCATCAGATGGGATTTGATGATTATTTCTTGATTGTCTGGGACTTATTACGCTTTGGGCGTAGCCGTGGTTATTATATGGGAATGGGACGTGGGTCTGCTGCAGGAAGCTTGGTGGCCTATGTCCTTGATATTACTGGAATTGATCCCGTTAAAAATGACTTGCTTTTTGAGCGTTTTCTAAATGAAGAACGTTATAGCATGCCTGATATAGATATCGACTTGCCTGATATCTATCGAAGCGAGTTTCTTCATTATGTTAGGGACCGTTATGGTAGTAAGCACTCTGCTCAGATTGTTACTTTTTCAACTTTTGGGGCCAAACAGGCTATCCGAGATGTTTTTAAACGTTTCGGAGCCAAGGAATTTGAACTGTCACAACTTAGTAAAAAGATTTCTTTTCGTGACACCTTGATCTCTGTCTATGAGAAGAATATGTCATTTAGACAGTTGATTAATCAAAGACAAGAATTTCAGAGGGCTTTTGAGATTGCTAAGGCTATTGAAGGCCAGCCAAGACAGACCTCAATCCATGCTGCTGGTATAGTGATGAGTGACGATGACCTAACCAACCATATTCCTCTAAAAGCTGGTGAGGATATGATGGTTACTCAGTACGATGCCTCCGCAGTCGAAGCCAACGGCTTGCTTAAGATGGATTTCTTGGGTCTCCGTAATTTGACCTTTGTTCAAAAAATGAAGGAGAAACTTGAAGAAGAGCAGGGAGTCGCTATAGATATCAAATCAATTGATTTGGAAGATCCACAGACCCTAGCTCTTTTTGCCAAGGGGAAAACTAAAGGAATATTTCAGTTTGAGCAGGCGGGTGCTATTAACCTTCTTAAACGGATTAAACCCGCTAAGTTCGAAGAAGTGGTAGCGACAACCTCTCTTAACCGACCTGGAGCTAGCGATTATACAGATAATTTCATCGCTCGTAAGTATGGTAAGGAAAAAGTAGATTTGATTGATCCAGTAGTTGCACCAATTCTTGAGCCTACGTATGGCATCATGCTTTATCAGGAGCAGGTTATGCAGATTGCCCAAGTATTTGCAGGCTTTACACTCGGAAAAGCCGATTTGCTTCGTCGGGCAATGTCGAAAAAAGATGCCAATGAAATGTCCAAGATGTCCGAAGAGTTCATGAAGGGAAGTCGTCGGTTGGGACGTAACCCACAGATTGCTGAACGACTCTTTAGTATGATGGCTAAGTTTGCAGGTTATGGCTTTAATAGAAGTCATGCCTATGCTTATTCAGCACTAGCCTTTCAATTAGCCTATTTCAAAACGCATTACCCTCAGATTTTCTATGACATCATGTTAAACTATTCGTCTAGTGATTACATTAAGGATGCAATTGAAAATGGCTTTTCTCTAGCCAGACTTGATATTAATAGAATTCCCTATCTGGACAAGATTTCAGATGGAAAGATTATATTAGGTCTTAAGACTATCAAAGGCTTGCCAAGAGATTTTGCCCTTTGGATTATTGAGGATCGCAAACAAAATGGTAAATACATTTCTATAGAAGACTTTTTGACACGTATTCCTAGCAAATATCAGAAAGTCGATAGTCTGACACCTCTTATCCAGATTGGTTTGTTTGATATTTTTGAACCAAATCGTCAGAAAATCATTGGTAATTTAAGCAACCTCTTTACTTTTGTCAATGAGTTAGGAAGTTTGTTTGCAGAGTCATCTTACTCTTGGGTTGATTATGAAGACTATAGCCAGAAGGATCGTTATAATTTAGAACAGGAGTTACTAGGAGTTGGGCTTAGCCCCCATCCTTTACACTTGGCTCAAAAAATGGCCTCTCGTCCCTATCAAGCCATTTCTGATTTGGCTGTTAATACTAAGGCAACGGTTTTGGTTCAGATAGAATCCGTTCGAATTATCAGAACTAAAAAAGGTGATCAGATGGCCTTTCTGAACGTCACTGATGGGATCAATAAACTTGATGTTACCCTATTTCCAGAAACTTATTTCTATCATAAGGATAAATTAAGTGAAGGTGGTCTCTTTTATCTTGATGGACGGACCCAGGAGCGTGATGGACGCATTCAGTTAATCTTGTCAAACATGGAGGAAGCTAGCACGGAGCGTTTTTGGATTTTACTTGAGAATCATGATAAAGACATAGAAGTTTCTCAAATATTAGCTAAGCATCCTGGACACATTCCTGTCATTATCCGTTATCAAGGAAGTAAGGAAACTATCGTTAGTCAAAGATACAGAGTAACTAAGAACGAGGAACTTAATCGGGAATTAGCACCTTATGTGTTGAAAACGGTTTTACGGTAAAAAAACAATAAATCTTTTCAAATTTAAAGCCATTTAGAATTCTTTGTGTTATAATGAAAATGTTAAATATATAAAAGGAGTATCAGGAATAATGAAACGTATTGCTGTTTTGACTAGTGGTGGAGATGCCCCTGGTATGAACGCTGCCGCTCGTGCAGTTGTTCTCAAAGCAATTTCTGAAGGAATTGAAGTCTTCGGTATTAACCGTGGATACGCTGGTATGGTTGAAGGAGATATCTTCCAACTTGATGCAAAAGGCGTAGACAACATCCTCAGCCGTGGTGGAACTTTCCTTCAGTCTGCTCGCTATCCTGAGTTTGCCCAACTTGAGGGTCAACTTAAAGGTATTGAGCAACTTAAAAAACATGGAATCGAAGGTGTAGTAGTTATTGGTGGAGATGGTTCTTACCATGGTGCTATGCGTTTGACTGAACATGGTTTCCCAGCTGTTGGTCTTCCAGGAACTATCGATAACGATATCGTTGGTACAGACTACACAATTGGTTTTGATACTGCTGTTGCAACAGCAACAGAAGCTATCGATAAGATTCAAGACACTGCTTTCAGTCACGGACGTACTTTCGTCGTTGAAGTTATGGGACGTAACGCTGGTGATATCGCTCTTTGGGCTGGTATTGCTTCTGGTGCAGACCAAATTATCGTACCTGAAGAAGAGTATGATATTAATGAAGTTGTACGTAAAGTTAAAGAAGGTTACGAATCAGGTGCTAAAACTCACCATGTAATCGTAGTTGCTGAAGGTGTCATGGGTGCTGAAGAATTTGCAGCTAAAATGAAAGAAGCTGGAGATACTTCAGATCTTCGTGCAACAAACATTGGACACGTGGTTCGTGGTGGTTCACCAACTGCGCGTGACCGTGTTCTTGCTTCATGGATGGGGGCACATGCGGTTGACCTCCTTAAACAAGGTATTGGTGGTGTAGCTGTTGGTATCCACAATGAAGAGCTTGTTGAAAGCCCAATCCTTGGTACAGCAGAAGAAGGAGCTTTGTTCAGTCTTACTGAAGACGGTAAAATTATCGTCAACAATCCTCACAAAGCACGTCTTGACTTTGCAGACCTTAACCGTTCATTGTCTAACTTGAGCTAATCTCAGTTACTTAAATTATTGTTAATCCGTCGCTAATGCGACAAAAAATATAAGGGAGTTTTATTTATCATGAATAAACGTGTAAAAATCGTTGCAACACTTGGTCCTGCGGTTGAAATCCGTGGCGGCAAAAAATTTGGTGAAGATGGTTACTGGGGTGAAAAACTTGACCGTGAAGCATCTGCTAAAAACATTGCTCAATTGATCAAGGAAGGTGCCAACGTTTTCCGTTTCAACTTCTCACATGGTGACCACGCTGAACAAGGTGAACGTATGGATGTCGTTCGTATGGCAGAAGACCTTGCTGGTCAAAAAGTAGGTTTCCTTCTTGATACAAAAGGACCTGAAATCCGTACTGAATTGTTCGAAGGTGATGCTAAAGAGTATGCATACAAAACTGGTGAACAAATTCGTGTTGCTACTAAACAAGGTATCAAATCAACTCGCGACGTTATCGCTTTGAACGTTGCAGGTGCACTTGACGTTTTTGACGATGTAGAAGTTGGTAAACAAGTTCTTGTCGATGATGGTAAACTTGGTCTTCGTGTTGTAGACAAAGATGCTGAAAAACGTGAATTCATCGTTGATGTTGAAAATGATGGTATCATCGCTAAACAAAAAGGTGTAAACATCCCTTACACTAAAATTCCTTTCCCAGCACTTGCTGAACGTGATAACGCTGATATCCGTTTTGGTCTTGAACAAGGTCTTAACTTTATCGCTATCTCATTCGTACGTACTGCAAAAGATGTACAAGAAGTTCGTGCTATCTGTGAAGAAACTGGTAATGGTCACGTTCAATTGTTGGCTAAAATCGAAAACCAACAAGGTATCGATAACATTGATGAAATCATCGAAGCTGCTGACGGTATTATGATTGCTCGTGGTGACATGGGTATCGAAGTACCATTCGAAATGGTTCCAGTTTACCAAAAAATGATCATCACAAAAGTAAACGCTGCTGGTAAAGTTGTTGTTACAGCTACTAACATGCTTGAAACAATGACAGAAAAACCACGTGCAACTCGTTCTGAAGTATCTGACGTATTCAACGCAGTTATCGATGGTACAGATGCTACAATGCTTTCTGGTGAATCTGCAAATGGTAAATACCCAGTTGAATCAGTTCGTACAATGGCTACAATTGATAAAAACGCTCAAACTCTTCTTAAAGAGTATGGTCGTCTTGATTCATCAACATTTGACCGTTCAACTAAGACTGAAGTAGTTGCGTCTGCAGTTAAAGATGCTACTAACTCAATGGATATCAAACTTGTTGTTGCTCTTACTGAATCAGGTAACACTGCTCGTTTGATTTCTAAATACCGTCCAGAAGCTGATATCTTGGCTGTAACATTCGATGAAATTACTCAAAAATCATTGATGCTTAACTGGGGTGTTATTCCAGTAGTTACTGAAAAACCAAGCTCAACTGATGATATGTTTGATGTTGCTGAAAAAGTTGCATTGGAATCAGGTCTTGTAGAATCTGGTGATAACATTGTTATCGTTGCTGGTGTTCCAGTAGGTACAGGTGGTACAAACACTATGCGTATCCGCACAGTAAAATAATTTAAGTAGAACTTAAATTGAAAGAAGGTCTTTAGGATCTTCTTTTTTTGGCTCTATAATCGATTTAGTAGGTTAAACTATTGAAGAGATTATAGAGCTTTTTGCGTAGGTAGGTAAATCAATTGGATAATAATAACAAGTGAAAAAGTGAAGAATATCATACTTATTCCGAATGGTTTAAAGCAAGATGGCTGATTTGGTTTGTATTTTCAACAGATTTAGTTCTAAGTGTCATATGACTTAGAAGGTATTTAGCGAAGAGGGAAATTATCTTTTCAAAGAAATTTTGCTTTTCTTGAAAACAACAGGATAAAAAATGTCGTTAAATAGGCTTCTAAACTATAGTTAAGATGGTTATAAGCTATATTTTTTAGAAGGACTGAGTTGATAATGTCTCTTATACAAATCT